>DATMZL010000647.1:0-16436 GCA_035607075.1 Polyangia bacterium | reverse complement strand
CCGTCGCTTCGTCTCCTGGACGGTGCGGCACGGCAAGCTGCTGTGGGCGATCGCGATCCTGCTCGCGATCCCCGCGACGTGGCGCACCGCCACGCTCTACCGGCATCTGCGCAGCGAGATCGAAGAGCTGCTGCCGCGCTCCGCCCCCAGCGTCGTCGCCATCGATGAGCTTCGCCAGCGTATGGCCGGGCTTCAGTACCTGGGCGTGCTTGTCGACGTCGGCAGCCCGGATCGCCTGGCCGCCGGCGAAAAGTTCCTCGACGATCTCTCCGCGCGCGTCCGCGGCTATCCCCGCAGCGACGTCAGCGACGTCCGCACCGGGTTCGCGACCGAGCGCGCGTTCGTCGAGAACCACGGCGCGGCGCTGCTGGAGCTGGAGGATCTGAAGGCGATCCGCGAACGCATCGAGGAGCGCCTGCACTGGGAGTACGCCAAAGAAACGGGAACGCTGCTCGACGAAAAGGAGCCGGCGCCGCCGCTCGACTTCACCGACATCGAGAAAAAGTATTCGTCCGCGCTGGGCGGCTCGGCGCTGGAGGGGACGCGCTTCTCCAGCAAGAAGCTCGGCGTCACGCTGATGCTGATCGAGGTGGGCGGCTTCTCGACCAGCGCCGCGCAATCGGCGGCGCTGATCGAGCGCGTGCGCGCCGACATGCACGCGCTGGGCGGAACGGACCGCTACGCGCCCGGCATGCGCGTCGGCTTCACCGGCGACGTCGCGATCTCGGCCGAGGAGACGGCCGCGCTGGTCGACGATCTGACGCTGTCGTCGCTGCTGGTGGTCTTCACGGTGCTGGCTGCCATCGTTCTGTTCTATGGATGGCGCCGGAGCGTGCCGGCGCTGTTCCTGCCGCTGGCGGTCGGGACGGTCTACGCGTTCGCGCTCGCCAGCCTGCCGCCGTTCGGGATCACGGAGCTCAACTCCAACACAGCGTTCCTCGGATCGATCATCATCGGCAACGGGATCAACTTCGGGATCATCCAGCTGGCCCGTTACGTCGAAGCCCGACGGCACGGCGAGACGGTCGAGGATTCGCTGGCGCTCGCGCTGTGGGCGACGCGCAAAGGAACGCTGTCGGCGGCGCTGGCGGCGGGCGTCGCCTACGCGTCGCTGGTCGCGATGCAATTCCGCGGCTTCCGCCAGTTCGGCGTGATCGGCGGGCTGGGGATGGTCCTCGCCTGGCTCGCGACCTACTTCCTCATGCCGCCGCTGCTCGCGTGGCTGGACCGCGGCCGGTTCGCGCCCAAGCCACGTCTGAAGTCGCGCGAGCTGATGGCGTTCGTCGCGCGCGCCGTGGCCGGGAAGCCGCGCATCTTCGCGGCGGGCGCGATGGTGCTGACGCTGCTGGCCGCCTGGGAGGTGCGCGGCTTCGGGCGCGACCAGCTGGAGTACGACTTCTCGCGGCTGCGCCGCCACGACACCTGGGAGTCGGGCGAGGGCTACTGGGGCAAGAAGATGGACGGCCTGCTCCAGCGCTACCTGACGCCGACCGCGATCCTGACCGACAGCCAGGCCGAGGCGGACGCCGTCGAGGCGCGCCTGCGCGCCGCCGGGCCGCCGCTCAGGGACATGATCGCGTCAATTCGCAGCTTCGACGATCTCGTGCCGCCGGACGCCGCGCAGAAGGCCGCCGAGGTCGCGGTCATCCGCCGCAAGCTGACCGCGAACATTCGCGCCGAGATGACGCCGGACGATCGCGCCAAGCTGGACCGGTTGATCGGGCCGGCCGATCAGTCCGCTGCCGAGGCGGCCAAGGTCTTCGACATCCGCCCCGAGCAGGTCCCCGATGTCCTGACGCGCGGCCTGCGCGAGCGCGACGGCTCGGTGGGACGCGCGATCCTCGTCTATCCGAACCCCGCCGCGACGTGGTGGCGCGGCGAGACGATCTCGACGTTCGTGCGCGAGCTGCGCGCGGCGGGTCAGGCGCCCGTCGCGCTCGGCGGTCGGCCGGCACGCGTCGCGGGCGGGCCTGCGCTGTCCGCGGACATCATCGCGTCGATGGAACACGATGGTCCGCTCGCGTCGGGGCTGGCGTTCGCGGGCGTCGCGCTGACCGTGCTGTTGCTGTTCCGGCGCGGGCTGGCGACGCCGTTCGTGATCGGCTCGCTGATCGTCGGCGTGCTGTGGCTGCTGGCGCTCAGCATGCGCGCCGGCATCAAGATCAACTTCGTCAACTTCATCGCCTTTCCGATCACGTTCGGCATCGGCGTCGACTACGCCGTCAACGTGATGGGCCGCTACCTGCGAGACGGCGGCCGCAGCGTCGCGGCCGCTGTGCGCGGCACCGGCGGCGCGGTGGCCCTCTGTTCCTTCACCACGATCGTCGGTTACTCTTCGCTGCTGGTGGCGAAGAACGTCGGCCTGTTCCTTTTCGGCGTGCTGGCGGTGCTGGGCGAGATCACGTGCCTGGTGACCGCGGTCGTGGTGTTGCCGGCGGTGCTCATGCTGATTCGCCCGCAGTCGAGCCCGCGCCTGCCCGCCTTCGAGTGGGACAAGCCGACGGGCGTGACGGCCGCAGACGCGATGCCGCAACCCGTGGCCGCCCCCACTTCGGAAGTCGGTCCCTGACGGGCGTCGCATGAAGTTCATCCTCCACGACCTGCGCCTGCAACGCCTCGGCGAGCGGCCCAAGGCGATCGAAGGGATGGACCCGAGCGACTACATTCACGTGGTCGCTCAGCTGCAGCTGGAGTTTGCGGGCAAGACGATCCAGCTGCAGGACGGCGATGGGCGCTGGGTCGGACTGCACCGTTTCGCCGAGAAGATCTGCGCGCTCCGCGATTGGCTCGCGGTTCCGCACGAACGCGATCAGATGATCATCGACACCCACGCCATCGGCGGTTACGGGCTGCGGTTTCGCCTGAGCGACGACGGCGTCGCGATCACCGTCCGCGCGAACGAGGATAGGTCGAGCGAACAGCTGCGCGAGGTCCTGGAGCGAGAGGCTCTGTTCGACGTCGTGCGCGAGCTGAAAAGCCAGCTGCGCACGGAGCTGACGACGCGCGTGTCACCGGCGGCGGCCAATCGCACCTGGTCGCGCTGTTTCAGCTTCGACATCGACGCCGATCCGTTCGTCTGAGGGTTCCCTCAGCGGCGCGATGCGGTGATGCGCTAACGTCAGGTGATGTACGGACACTGCTTCTGCGGGTTCATACGCTATCGAGCCGATGGTCTTCCGTTTCACGAAACGAATTGCCACTGCTCGATCTGCCGGCGTACAAGCGGCGCGCCGTTCGTAGCGTGGTTCACAGTTCGCCGGGACGACTTCGCGTTCCTGGCCGGTGAACCCGCGAGCTTTCGTTCGTCCGAGCACGGAACGCGGACCTTCTGCCCGCGCTGCGGGACCCCGCTTACGTTCCAGTCGACGCGCACACCGGACGAGGTCGACGTGACGATTTGCTCGCTCGACGAGCCGGCGGCACTGCCGCCGCGCGACAACACGGAAACCAGCGCGCGGCTGCCCTGGATCGACCTGGGCGCCCTGCCCGCGTTCCCGGAAGGCCGGGGCTGATTTTTCTCTGGAATCGCCGCGCACCGGTCATAAAATCGCGGACGATGAAAGCGGCGGCGGCTGTCGGGTTCGCGATCGTTCTCGGGACGTGCGCGGTTGCACGCGCCGACGAAGACGACGCCGACGTCCAAACGCCGGTTGTCCCGCCGCCCGGGATCGCCGCCGCCGTGCGCGAGGGCGCGCTGCTGCCGTCCACGCTCGCGCCGCGCGTCGGCGCCACGTCGGCGCTGGCGTTCGGCTTCGCGGGCTACGACGGCGCGCGTTCGACGCCGATCGGCGGCGCCACCGCCGAGGTGAAGGTGTGGGGTCCGTTCGCGCTTCGCGGCGGGGCCGAGTACTCGACGACGCGCAAGGAAGCGCGCCCCACGATCGGCGGGCGCGTCCAGCTGCTGCGCCAGGAGCGACACGGCATCGACGGATCGTTCAGCGTCTTCTATCGGCCGGAGGGCTTTACCGAGCCCGAGGGCGAGATCGAGACCTTCGTGTCGCTGGGGCGGCGCTTCGAGCGCGTGTCCGTGCTCGGCAACCTGGTCTATGGCCAGGATCCCGAGGGGAACGAGCGCGACGGCGAGGTCCGCCTCGCGTCGCTGTACGCCGCCGGACGCTGGACTTTCGGCCTCGACTCGCGGATGCGCTTCGCGCTCGGCGCGCAGCGGGGCGCGATGGCGCAAGCGGAGCCGCGATTCGACCTGCTCGCCGGTCCGCTGGCCGCCGCGACGGTCGGCCCGGTGGCCTTCTTCGCGCAAGCCGGCCCGAGCGTCCTCAAGCTGTCCGGCAGCAGCACCTCCGCCGGCGTCGCCGCCCTGGGCGGCCTCGGCAGCGTTTTCTAGTCGCCCCCGCTCAGGGGTCGACGATGATCGTGCGCGTCGCCCAGTCGCTGCCGGCGCGTTCGTCGTGCGTGACCAGCCAGATCGTGACGATCGCGCCGGGGCCGGGCACGTCCTTCGGCAGGACGTACTCGCTGTCGGTATGCAACATGCCGCCCACGAGGATCGGGCTCAGCTCGCTGAACTGCATCTCGGGATCGAACTTTCCGGCGGTCGCGTAGAACTGGAACCGCAGCAACTCCTTGTCGACGATCTTCGTTTCGTACTGCTGGGTCGTCGTGTTGAGGATGCGGATCTGGTAGCTGTCTATCGCGCTCGGAAGGTAGTTCGGCTCGACGTACAGCTTGTCGCCCGCCGAGATCGATACCCGCGGCGTCATGTCGTCCGGCCACGGCTGATCCGGATTGCCGGTCGTCTCGTCGCGGTGCTTGTAGAAATGAATCTGGGGCACGGTGGGATCTGCGGGATCGCCCAGCGTCGGATTCGTGTTCACGTGCTCGCCGTCGTAGCCGAGGCGCGGCCAGTACACGACGCGTTTGATCGCCTCCACGCTCTGACCGTTGACCGCAAAGCCCAGGTTGACGATCGCCGCCAAGCCGAACTGGCGGTTCAATTCGATGCTCTTCGCGACCGCGGCCGGATCCATGCTCGTGTCCTTCGCGAAGAACGCCGCGATCTGGTCGTGCGTCAGGCCGAACGAGACCGACGGCGTCCACTGGAAGTCCCCGTCGCCCGTCGGCGGCACCGGGTTCGGTTCGGGCGGCGCGATCGGCTGCGTCATCAGCAGCGACGCGACGTCAGGCGGGAGGTTGCTGGTGGCGTCCGCCGGCGGGCAGAGCTTGGTCGCCTGGGCCTGCTGCGAGGCGGCCGTGATGACGTCGATGTAGTCGGGACAACCAACGGCGTTCGTGACCTGCAGCTCCATGCCCGCGCCGCTCGGATCGACGACCAGCGCGGTGATCGTCGCCTTCCAGTCGGCGTCCGTCCCCATCTCCGGGTGGTCGGGGTCCACGAGGAACCCGGGCGGATCGTACTTCACGGCCAGCACGCGCAGGTCGACGACGTTCGACTCCGCCGGGAGCTCGCCGCAGGCGCCGGCGCCCAGCGCGAGAACAGCGACCGCTTTCAACAACGACTTCAAAACATCCCTCGGATCCCGAGGATCGGATAGAACGGCACGCCCCGGATCGGTATCGACGTGCGACACCGATAATCATAGATCGTCCCTTCCGGGTTCTGCGCGTTGTAGATGTTTTGCAGGTCGGCGTAGACCCCGAGCTGCCAGGCCTTGAACGTCCAGGTCCGGTCGACGCGAAAATCCAGCTGGTTGAAGGTCGGCTTGCGCGTCGAGTTCGTCGGCCCGGTCCGGCAGACGTAGTGCCCTTCCTCGGCGTCGAACGCGCCCTCCAGCATCGGCGTCGTCGGCGCGCCCGACACCAGCCGGAAGCGCAGGCCGAAGCGCCAGCCGCGGATCTGGTAGCTGGCGACGGCGATCAGGTTGTGCGTCTGGTCGAAGTCAGTCGGGAACCACTTCGGCTTGCTCTGCGTGGGATCCATGAGGCTGCCGTTGTCGTTGGCCATCGGAGCGTTGACCGAGTAAACGGTCTGCTCGGATCGCGACAGCGTGTACGAGATCCAGCCGAAAAATCTTTCCGTGAAGTCGTGCTTCAGGATCAGCTCCATGCCGTACGAGCGGCCCTGGCCACCCGTCGTGAACGGCGGCGGCGGCACCGGCTGATCGTGCCGGCGCACGTAGTACAGCGTCGTGTCGAGCGTCAGCTTCGCGTACAGCTGCCGCAGGAACCCGACCGAATACTGGTCCGCCCAGATAGGCGGCAGGTGCGGATTCCCGAGCGCCGGATTCGGATTCAAGAGCTGGGGATCGACCATCTGGTGGTAGATGCCGGCGCCGGCTTTCCATGTTTGGCGATCCGTCTGCTTCCAGCGCACGACAAGGCGCGGATCGAACGTGAAGCGGTTCTGGCCGACGTAACGGAAAGCGTCGCCGCGCAGCCCGGGGATGACGGTGACGCCGTGGCCGAGATCCCAGGTCGCGTCGGTGTAGAGCCCGGCGGCCAGCGTATCGAGCGGAATCGTGAGCGGCTCGAGCTGCGGCACGACGATGCCGTAGAGGCGCGTCTCGGGCACGAGCGGGATATTGAAGAAGATCGACGAGGATCGCGCCTCGGCGTCGACGCCGAAGCGCAGCGTCAGCCGCGTCCCGAACATCCGCGAGATGTCGTCGCGCAAGGCGTAGACGTTGGCCGACTGGTTGACCGCGAACGGGCCGGCGCCGAACCGCAGGCGTTCGTAGCCGTAGGCGGGCGACAGCTTGTTGGTCCAGTTGCCCAGCGCGGTCGTGTACACCGCGAAGACCTTGTGAAAACCGATCTCCAGCCCGAGGTCGATGTTGCCCTGCCGCGGGTCTGTCGAGATGACCTTCAGCGAGTCGTTGCTGCCGAACGCGAACAGAGACAGCTTGCCGCCCGACAGCGTGCGGTTCACGCCCGCCTGGTAGTCCCAGTAGATCGGCGCGGCGGTGGTGATGTTGTCGGGCAGCACCAGCGGCAAGATCAGATCGATGTAGGACCGGCGCGCGGAGATCGATCCCGACCACCCTCCGCCGAGCGGTCCCTCGACATAGGCCGACGAGTGCAGGAGGTTGATGTCGACGGTGCCGTGCAGGCGCGGCGCGGGCGCGGTCCGGATGCCGACGTCGACGACGCCCGCCGTCGCTCGCCCGTAATTGACGCCGAAGTTGCCGGGGAAAAAGTCGATGCGGTCTATCAGCTCGGGCGCCAGTACGCCGGGGCCGATCAGGAAGTGGTACAGGATCGGGATCCGGTGGCCCTCGACGAAGATCCCCGAATCGTTCGGTGACGAGCCGCGGATGACGAGCGCGCCCAGCCCGAACGGCGTGCGCGCCACACCCGGCAGGTTCTGCACGACGCGCAGCGGATCGCCGAACGTGCCCGGGACGACCTTCAGCTCCGGCTGCGCCAGCTCGTAGCGCGTCACCGCCGGCGCCGGCTTCTTCGCGCGCACGGTGGTCTCGTATGACGGCGCGCCGCTCTTCGGGACCAGGCAGTCGAGCTCCTTGGGCCGGTCCACGCGGACGTCGCCGGGCGCGAGATCGCGGATGCACGGTTCGTGGCGCGCCTCGGTGACGATCACGCGCATCCCGACGCCGGGCTGACCCTTGACCTCGAAGCGGCCCTCCGCGTCGGTGCCGGCCACGACCATCGCGGGCTTCTCGATCCCTTCAGGCGTGCGCACGACGACGGCGACCTCGCCGCCGGGCAGCGGATCGCGCGTCCCCTTCTCGCGCAGCCGGCCGGTGGCGACGATCAGGTCAGGCGGTGGCGGCGGCGGGGGCGGCGGCGCTTCGACGGCGGCATCGGCGACACCACCGTCGGGCGCTTCGGGCGGCACCTGCTTGGGAACGAAGTGCAGTGTGTACTCGATCCGGATCGGTGACGGCTTACCGTCGACCTCGGCGGGCGAGAACAGGTACTGCATGACCGCGTCGCGCGCCGATTCGTCGAAGCCTTGCCCGACCGGCTTCGTCACAGTTACCTTGGTGACCTTGCCCTCGGCGTCGATGTCGACCTGCATCGTCACATCCGCGGACACGCGCGCGTCCAGCGCGCCGGCCGGGTAAACCGGCTCGACCGTCTGCTTGATCGCGGGCGCCTTCGTCAGTTTGGGCGCGGGCTTCGGTTCCTCGGCGGGCCCGCGACGAAACGGCCCGCCCAGATCCTGCGCGCGCGCGTTCGAGAGCGCGACCGTCATCACGGCCGCCCCGACGAGAAAAGCGAACCGCACGCGCATGCCTCAGCCGTGCGTTACCATAGGCGAGGCATGAAGCGCTACGACAGATTTGTTGAGTTTTATGCCGCGTATTTGAAGATGCACAGTCACCCGATCAACCGGCGCTTGCACCTGCTCGGCAACGCGCTGGCGATCGGCGCGCTCATCTACGCGATCGCGGCGCGCAACCCGTGGGCGCTCCTCGCGATGCCCGCGTTCGCGAGCGGCCTCGCGTTCATCGGCCACCGCTTCTTCCAGAAAAACAAACCCGGCGTCGTGCATTATCCGGTGTGGGGAACGATCGGGAACTGGGTCATGACCAAGGACGTCCTCCTCGGCAAGTTGAAGTGGTGACCGCGCGCGCGTCGTTTGGGATGTCCGCGGTGGCGGGGCTCAGAGCCAGCCGAGGGCGCGCGCGCCGATGACCACGGCGGCGCCCCAGGCGCCGGCGGCGACGTCGTCGAGCATCACGCCCCAGCCGCCCGGTAGCTTCTCGAACCGGCGCGCGGGCCACGGCTTCACTTGATCGAACAGGCGAAACAGAAGTCCGCCGACGATCAGCGCGCGCCAGGTGGGCGGCGCGGCGATCCAGGTGACCAGCACGCCCGCGACCTCGTCGACGCACACGATCTGCGGGTCCTTGATCCCGAGGCGCCGCTCCACGCGCCCGGACGCCCAGACGCCGACGACGGTGACTACAAGCGCCGCCGCCGCGACCGCCGCCGGGCCGTACGGCCGCACCAGTAGATAGAGCGGGATCGTCCCGATTGTGCCGGCGTGTCCCGGCGCGTACGGGACGTGGCCGCAGCCGAACCAGACGCCGATGACGTGCGCCAACCTCTCCCGCCACCCCGACAGCGGCAGCGGCGCGGCGCTAGTCCCGCCAGATCCGCTCGCGCTCGACGACATCGAACACCTCGCGCAGGATCTCGACGCCGTTCTTCGCCGTCGCCTCATCGATGGTCAATGAGGGTTGGATCCGGAAGCTGGCCGCATACGCCATCGTGAGCAATCCCCGCTTCACGGCCTCGGTGAAAATGCGTTCGGTCACCCGCCGCGGTAAGGGTTCTTTCGTCTTCTTGTCCCGGACCAGCTCCATCCGCAACAGCAGGCCGACGCCGTCGACGAAGCCGACGAACGGATAGCGATCGACGAACGCCTCCAGCTCGCGCTTCAGCACCTCGCCCACGACGCGCGCGTTGTCGACGAGCTTCTCTTCGTCGATGATCTTCAACGCCGCCGCGCCCGCCGCCGCGCCCAGCGGGTTGCCGCCGTAGCTGGACGACGAGCCCGACGGGTTGCCCCAGGGCTTCGCCGCCGAGATCGCGTCGGTGGTCAGCAGGCCCGACAGCGGGAAGCCGCCGCCAAACGCCTTGCCGATCGTGACGACGTCCGGGCGCACGCCCGTATGGTCGGTGCCCCAGCGCTTCCCGGTGCGCCCCAGGCCCGTGATCATCTCGTCGGTGATCAGCAGCGCGCCGATCTCGTCGGCCATCGCGCGCACCGCCGGCAGGAATTCCTTCGGCGGGATGACGTTCCCGGCCGTCCCCTGCATCGGCTCGACGATCACAGCGGCGACCGCGCCCGCCCCGGCCGTCTTCACCTGCTTGCGTCCGATCTCGGCGCAGGCGAGACCGCAGCTCGGATACTGCAGACCGACCGGACAGCGGTAGCAGTCCGCGTACGGGATCTGGTGCGCGCCCGGCACCATCGGGCCCAGCTTGTCCTTGAAGGTCGACCCCATCAGCGACAGCGCGCCCATCGTCTTGCCGTGGAACCCGCCCCAGTAGCTGACGAACTCGTACTTGCCGGTATGGCACTTGGCCAGCCGCAGGGCGCTCTCGACCGCCTCTGCGCCGCCCGAATAAAGCTGCAATCGGTGCACGCCCGGCGCGGGCGGCGCCGCCGCCAGGCGCTCGGCCAGCTCGACGCGCGCGCGCGACGTGAACGAACCGACCGACACCGCCGCGACCTGCTCCTGCACCGCGCGCACGAACGTCGGGTGCGAGTGCCCGAGCGCGTTCACGTTGATCCCGCCGATGAAGTCCAGGTACTGATTTCCGTCGACGTCGGTCACCACGCTGCCCCGCCCCTCCGCGACGACGATCCCGGCCATCACGGCGTAGCCTTGCAACCCGGGCGCGACGTGGGCGTCTTCGCGCGCGCGCAAGGCGCGGCTTCCTGGCCCGGGGACTGGCGTCTTGAGGTCCGCTTTCTGATTCTTGGGCTGGGTCTGATTCATGCGCGCCGCGTTGGGATGTGGCTGGGAGCTGCGGCTTCGCCGCGGCGACCAGCGGGGGTTTGGGGGGACGCAGAGGCGGCGTGAGGCATTAGTCCAAGCAACCTACCCTGAACGCTGCCGGGCGGTCCCCCCATTTTGATTAAACACAAAGAATCGCAGCAGCGGGTAGTTCCAAACGTTGCTGACGATGACCGAAGTGATCACCCGCGCCAGGAAGTAGTGCAGGTGCGGCACCTTCAGGAAGAGGAACTCGCCCAGCGTGTTGAGCGCCAGGCTACAGCCCGATACCAGCGCGAACCGCCACAGCTGGTGCTGAAGCGGCCCCTGCGTGGCGCGGTAGGTGAACCGGCGGTTGACGGTGAAGTTGGTGACCCCGCCCGCGAACGCCGCAATCGGCGTGGCGGCGACCGGGCCGATGCCGACGAGCTCGACGGCGGCGACCATCACACTGTAGTCCGCGATCGTCGAGAGGATCGCCGTCATATGGTGGCGAATCCACTCCCAGAACCTCGACGGCGAGCCCCGCCGATGCGGCTGTTCCGGCGCGGGCTGCGGCAAAGACGTCTAGACCTGGCCGGCGGATGGGTCCGGCTTGCTGCCCATCGGCTCCGGGGTCTCCGGCGCCGCCTCGGCCGACGCCTTCTCCTTCGCTCGCAACGCGTCGATCACCGCGCTCAGCCGCTGCAGGACCGAGATGTTCGAAACCACGGCGACGATCGTCAGCGCTAGGATGATCGGCAGCTCGTGGACGGCGAGCGACGGCGAGTTCGCGAACACCGCCTTCGCGACAGGGGTGAACGCCGAGCCGAAGATCAGGTACGCGGCACGCTCGCCCCGGCGCATCGCGCCGCGCGGGGCGGCGACGCCCATCGCCTCGGCCTTCGCGGTCGCGTAGCTGACCATGAACGAACCGACGATCGCGGCGAGCACGATGAACAGAACCTGGTCGTGCGAGCGGTAGTAGTAGACAAGCCCGCCGAAGAAGAACATTTCACCGTAGCGATCCACCGCCGCGTCGATCACCTCGCCGCCGCCCGACGACACGCCGGTCTTGCGCGCCAGCAGCCCGTCGAGGATGTCGCAGAACGTCGCCATCACCGCCAGCGCCGACGCCAGCCCGAACCAGCCGAAGCCCAGCGCGACGCCGGCGCCGGCCGCCGGGACCAGCGAGAACAGCGTCACCATGTTGGGCGTGATGTGCAGCGCCGCGAGGAAGTCGATGATCGGCTCGAGGATCCAGTACACCATCTCCATCGTGCGCTTGTTCAGGAACAAGCTGCCGCCGTCCGATTCGGTCCGCGCGTGACGGCGCCGCCCGACGATCGCGCTGCGCAGGAGGTAGGCCCCGAGCAGCGCGAAGAAGAAGGTGATGTTCGCGATCGCGATGTAAAGGTCAGCCACGGAGCGCGTCCTTTCGGATCCGATCGCTGACGTCGTCGCCCGCGAGCGCGGCCAGCCCGCCCAGCGGCAGTTCCTTGCTGCCGTCACGCGCCGACGCGTAGGCCGTCGAGATCAGCTGGACGCACAGGAACGCTTCTTCCGCCTCGCGCCCCACGAACTCGCTCCGGTCGATCGCACCCTTGAAGTCGTCGAACAGCGAGTTGAACCACGTGACGTGGCTTGAATCCATCCAGTCTGACGATATCGCCTCCCGCTCGAAACGCCAGGAAGTCGTTGCCCCGGTTTCACCTGCCAATCCACCTTGTGCGCCGGGCGTCCGCTCGCGAACCGCGACCTCGATGTCGTCGTCCTCGACGCGGATGGCGCCCCGTTCGCCGTGGAGCGTGTACATCACCTTGCGCACGCCGGCATTCCACGACAGGTGCGCCGAAGCGACGCCGGTCGGAAAGCGAAGGCTGCACGAAAAGTCATCCTCGGTGTCGAACGGACCCATCGTCACCGCGCGCGCGGTGATCGCGGTCGGGTACGAACGCAGCCATTCGAACGCGAGGTAGAAGGTGTGGCTGCCGTGGTCCATCGCGATGCCGCCGCCCGAGTAACGCCGCTCGCGGCGCCAGTCGGTGCGCCAGCCGGGGACGCCCTTCGCGTGCGTGTCGCGGAACGTCTGCAGCGTCACGAGGTGAACCTTCCCGATCCGGCCCGCGTCGATCACGCCGCGCACCGCCTTGATGACGGGCGCGTGCTTGTAGTTGTGGCACGGGTAGATCACCCGCTGCGCGCGCGTCGCGTGGCGCAGCATCGCGCGCGCCTCGTCGACGGTCGCGGCGAGCGGCTTCTCGCACAGCACGTGCACGCCCGCGTCGAGCGCCGCATGCGTGACGGCGGCGTGATCGCTGGGCGGGGTCGCGATGTCGACGAAGTCCAGTCGGCTCGCCTCGGCCTCGAACAGCGACGTGTGGTCCGCGTAGATGCGTGCCTCGGGCCAGGCTGCGGCGGCGGCCGCGCGCCGGTCGGCGGCGATGTCGGCGATCGCAACGATCTCGACGTCGCCGCGCTGCCGGTATCCGGCGGCGTGGCCCTTGTCCATGATGAAACCGTAGCCAACGACGGCTCCGCGCAACTTCTTCATTGAAAACACCTGTATAAATGCCGTTTTCTGCGGTCCCGTCAAGTGATGTCACCCACGTGCAAAAGGTCGCAAGAATGATCGTCGTCGCGACCCACAACTTGATGCACGGTCTGCGGCTGCCCGCGCTGATCCCGCACTACGTCGCGCTGCGCGATGAGCAGGGGCTGGACCTGCTGTGCCTGCAGGAGGATCGCTTCCTCACCGACGGAGTGGACCTGCCGAGCGCGCAGATCGCGGCCGCACTGGGTCCCAGCTATCGCGTCGTCCGCGACGACAGCTGCCCCGGCCTCGCGTTCGTTCATGACGCGCGCACGCTGACCTGCGCCGCCCAAGCGATCGTTCCACTGCCGCTGCTGGCGACGCTGAACGCTTTCGAGCGCCTGTACATCGTGGGCGGCAAAACCAAGAGAAAACAGGTTTTGCTCGCCGAATGGCAGCCGCCGGCGGGCGACCGCGGGTTTGCGTCGGCTTGCTTCCACCTGGACACCGCGGGCGGGAACGCCCACCGCGCGACGCAGGTCGAGGCGATCGCAGCCGCCCTGCGCGAGCGCGACCACCACCGCGCGTTCGTCGCCTGCGGCGACAGCAACGCCTTCGCCTGGCGACGTCATCCGGAGGCGCTGCGCCGCCTGCTCGAACCTCTGGCGGCGCTGGGGGCCGTCGATCCCGGGACCCAGCCGACGCACTACTTCGCCCGCCAGAACGAGCCCAAGCTGCCGCATCGGGTGGGGGTGCTGCTCGGCCGACTGGCCATCGACATACCCCGCCGTTACGACGTGATCTGCACGAACCTGGCGGCGCCCGAGCGTGGCCAGGTCGTCACGCCCGACTCCGACCACGACCTGGTCTGGGCGCGGATCGCGATCTGACCTCTTCCCAGACGAATTAAGGGCCGAAGATCATTGACTCTCGCCACCCCGGGAGACTAGCTTCCGCTGCGCAATGATCGACGTACTGAAAGCGGCTGATCCTGAAGTGTTCGAGCTGTGCCGCGCCGAGGAGCGGCGCCAGGCGGACAAGATTCGCCTCATCCCGTCGGAGAACTACGTCTCCAAGGCCGTCCTGGAAGCGTCCAGCTCCGTGTTCACGAACAAGTACAGCGAGGGCTACCCGGGCAAGCGTTACTACGAAGGACAGGACTTCGTCGATCCGCTGGAGCAGCTGACGATCGATCGCGCCAAGGCGCTGTTCGGCGCCCAGCACGCGAACGTCCAGCCCTACTCGGGGTCACCCGCCAACCTGGCCGTCTACCTCGCGTTCCTGAAGCCGGGCGACAAGGTCATGGGGCTCGCGCTGCCGATGGGCGGCCACCTGACGCACGGCTGGAACGTGTCGATCACCGGCCGCTACTTCACGTCGGTGCAGTATGGCGTTCGCAAGGACACCGGGCGCATCGACTACAACGAGGTCCGCGACCTCGCGAAGAAGGAGCGCCCGGCCCTGTTGTGGGCGGGTGGAACCGCCTACTCACGCCTCTGGGACTTCGAGACGATGGCGTCAATCGCGCGCGAGGTCGGCGCGCGCTTCTGCGCGGACATCGCGCACATCGCCGGGCTGATCGCGGGCGGCGCGCACCCGTCGCCCGTGCCCCACGCCGACGTGGTCACCACCACGACGCACAAGACGCTGCGCGGACCGCGCGGCGGGATGATCCTGTCCCGCTCCGAGCACGCCCAGGCGATCGACCGGGCGGTGTTCCCGGGTCTCCAGGGCGGCCCGCACGTGCACAACACCGCCGCGCTGGCGGTGGCGCTGCGCGAGGCGGCCCAGCCGTCCTTCAAGGATTACGCGAAGAAAGTGGTGTCGAACGCGCGCGTGCTGGCGGAGGCGCTGATGGCGCGGGGGTTCGACGTCGTGTCGGGCGGGACCGACAACCACCTGATCCTGGTCGACCTGACGAGCAAGAACGTCCCCGGCAAGGTCGCGGCGAAGGCGCTCGACAAGGCCGGCATCGAGCTGAACTACAACTCGGTTCCTTACGACACGCGCAAGCCGTTCGATCCCTCGGGGATCCGCCTGGGATCGCCGTCGGTCACCAGCCGCGGCATGGGCGAGGCCGAGATGAAGCAGATCGCGGCCTGGATGGACCGGGTCGTGGGCAGCCCCGATGACGCCGCCACCGCAACGGCGGTCGCGGGCGAGGTGCGCGAGCTGACCGGGACGTTCCCGGCGCCGGGCATCTCGGGCTAGCGCCCGCGGGTCGAAGCAGCGGGGAAGACCACCATGGCCAAAGCATCGATGAGGCTCCCAATTTCGACGGCGCTGGCGGTCGCAATCGCGCTTGTCGCCGGCACCGTGCGCGCCGAGGTGATCGAGCTGCTCGACAAGACGAAGATGAACGGCAAGGTCATCCACTACTACGATGGCGTCTACACCATCGAGGCGGGCGGGCAGACGATGAAGCTGCCCAAGGACAAGATCAAATCGATCTCGTTCACGCTGCCGGCGCCGCGCGCGGAGTTCTCGACGCCGGAGAAGACGTTTGAGCGGTGGCGAAAGTCGCTGTCCGACGGCGCGATGGACAAGGCGATCGACTGCTACGCCCTGGTCTACCAGGGGATGCTGGCCAAGCAGATGGAGCTGGGCGAGGCCAAGGGCGGCATCAAGCAGATGAAGAAAGAGATCGAGGGAACCAAGTTCCAGATCAAGGGTTCGTCCACGAAGGGCGACTCCGCGACGCTGAAGGTGCTTCGCCAGAAAGGCGACGAGAGCGATACAGGTGAGATCGCCTTCGTCCGCGAGAACGGCGAGTGGAAGATGCTCCCGCCGCAATGATCCGGGCCTGGCGCATCGCCGCCGCCCTGGTTGTTGTCGGGTGCATCGCCGGTACGGCGCGAACGGCCGTCGGCGGAACGTACGATCCGTTTCGGACCGCGGGGAAGGCGGACGGTGGCGAGCGGGCGCTGGATCCGTTTCGGCGGGTCGCGCAGGCGTTGCCGGTGCCGCCCGCGGAGGAGCCGGCGAAGACGACGCCGCCCGTAAAGGCAGAGACGCCCACGAAAACGCCGGCGTCAGCGCCAGCGACGCCTGCGGCGAAGAGTTGTCAGAAGGACGAGGACTGTCCCGAGGGCAACATCTGCCAGTCGAACGTCTGCCAGAAGATCGAGCTCTCGACGAATCTGTTCCCGATCTACTACCGGGAGGGGTCGTTCAAGGAGATCGCGCTCCTCTACTGGTCGCGCTCGGGGGTGCCGGGATACACGGTGGTGTTCCCGTTCTACTGGCACTTCTATTCGCAGACCTCGGATTCGTTCGTCATCGCGCCGTTCTACTGGCACTTCACCGACAGCGCGCGCGGCAGCGAGCTGACCGTCGTCCCGCCGTTCTCGTGGAGCCACGAGCCGGGCGCGCATTCGTTCGCGATCTGGCCGCTGTTCTACGCGTCGAACAAGTTCGGCTGGGCGATCCCGATCCTGGGCACGTTCAACGTCGGCGACTCGAAGATCGGCAACCAGTACGGCGCGGCTCTCTTCCTCTACTGGTGGAAGCGTTCGCAGCGCGGCGCCTTCAACTTC
>DATMZL010001005.1:0-2530 GCA_035607075.1 Polyangia bacterium | reverse complement strand
GAACCAGCGCTCGGCGGGGGCGGACAGGCGCGGGGTGATCTCCGGGACGAAGTAGGGCAGCAGCATGGCGCCGCCGTTGCCGGGCTGCGTCTGCTCGACGATGCCGCGCGCGAAATCGTCCCAGCCGAGGTTGACGCGCTTGGCGACCGCCTCGCGCGCGAGCGACCCGTTTGCGAAGCAGCACAGCGCCATGAAGCCGCCGGCGGGGTTGCCGAACACGTTGCCGTAGCCCTTGGGGTCGGTGCGAGGCGCGGGCATGGCGGCGAACATCGTGTCGCTGGTGCCCAGGCTGACGACCGCGGTGCCGGGCTGGCTGGCGCCCATGCCGACGAGGCTGGACGGGTTGTCGCCGGTGAACGCGATGACGGGCGTGTTCGGGGCGAACCCGTAGCGGCGAACGAAGTAGTCGGCGACGGTGCCGGCGTAAGTCGCGGCCGGGACGGGCGCCTTCAGGCGGCGGGCGAGGCTGGGCGCGGTGGCGTCCAGCAGCAGCGGACTCCAGGCGGCGGCTGCCAGGTCCAGCAGGTTCATGCCCGCGCCGTCGCCGAGATCGATCGGCACGCTGGTGCCGGTCAGCAGCGACGCGATGAACGACGACACCAGGTGAATCTCAGCCGTGCGTTCGTAGGCGGCCGGGTCGTCCTTGGCGAACTTGCGGATCTGCGGGCCTGTAAATCTTTCAATGGCGATCGAGCCGGTGATCGCGACCATCCGGTCGGGGCCGCCGGCGGCCTTCGTGATCTCGGCGCATTCGGCGCTGGTCGACGCGTCCATCCAGATCGGCGCGGTCTTGCGCGACAGCAGCGGGCGCACTTGTTCGGCGAGTGGGGCGTCGGGGTTCCACTGGCCGGCCTCGTCGATCGTGCGCCCGAGGTAGACTGACCCGTGCTGCTGGCCGGCGCCGCTGACGCCGTTGATCGCGGACAGGTCGATGCCGGCGGTACGCAGCTCGCCCAGCAAGAGGTCGAGCGCCTCGACCCACATCAGCGGATCGCTGTGCTTGACGCGGGGGTCGGCGTTGGCGAGGAAGCCGTTGGGCGACTTGTACTGCGGCAGGCGGGCGCCGAATTGGATGCTGCGGTCGATGACCTCGCCGGTGTCGGTGTCGACGATGAGCGCCGTCAGGCTTTGCGTGCTCGAATCCAGTCCCAGGAATCGCATCGGGGGCCGAGCGTATAATACCGGGCGATATGAGGCCATCGGGGACGTGTCGGCTTCTGCCAGCGACGGCCTTCGCGGCGCTTTTCGTTGTCGGCTTGGCCGGCTTGGCCGGCGTCGGCTGCGGGGGCCGGACGCTGGCGACCGACGCGGGCGGCGGCCAGGGCGGCGGCACGCCGCCGGCCAACGTCGATCCGATGGACCTGATCAGCGACTTCGAGGAAGGGAAGGCGATCGTCCTGCCGCTCGGGACGCCGACGCGCAGCGGGTCCTGGTATTCGTACAACGACGCGGCGGCGACGTGCCTGCAGAGCCCGGCGCACGGCAGCGAGTACTACGGCAGCACGTCGACGGTGCCGCCGCCCGGGCCCAGCCGCGGGCGCGCGCTGCACGCGAGCTGGAACGCGTGCGCGACCTGGGGCGCGGGTGTGGGCGCCGACTTCAACGGGCCGGGCGGCGACGGCGGCGTCTCGCCGCAGCGGATGCCGTACGACCTGACGGACTTCGCCGGCATCGCGTTCTGGGCCATGGCGGAGCCGGGAACGGAGACGACCATTCGCGCGAAGGTGGTGATGCGCGCGTCGACCGATGTCCAGGACCACGGCACGTGCGTCGAGACGGCCCCCGACCAGTGCGGCGACGAATGGGGAGAGCCGTTCACGCTGCCGGCCGACGGCACCTGGAAGGCGGTCGTCGTGCGGTTCTCCGACGCGGCGTTCAAGCAGGAGGACTGGGGCCTGAAGTTCGCCTGGAACCCGGCGGACGTGCTCGGCGTACAATTCCAGTCGGCCGCCTCGGGCGGCCTCTACGACTTCTGGATCGACGACATCTATCTCTTACGTTAGGGAGGATTCAGTGATTGATCACGCCGCGATCGTCAGCCGCACCGCCGGCGGCTTGCCGCCGACGCTGGAGATGCCGATCGTCACCGCGCCGTGGCGGGCGGCGGGCGGGATCTGGATGTGGACGGAGACGTCGGCGTTGACCTCGCCCGCGTAGTCGCAGCGGCGGCACCAGACGCCGCCCGGGCGCGCGATCCCGCCGCATGTCGGGCAGGGCACGATCAGCGGCATCGTGATGACGGCGGTTCCGCCGGACGCCGCCTCGGTCGCCGACAGGCGCAGCTCGAGGATACCGTCGCGATCGATCGCCGCGACGCCGGCCGCGACCAGCGTGTCCAGCGGACCGGAGACGCGCGACAGCAGATCGACGATCGCGCGGCGCCACGACGCGGACCAGCCGTTTCGCCCGACGCTCCAGCCGCGACCGTCGTTGCCCTGGCGGAGATCGTCGGCGGTTTGCACGCGCGCGGCGGTGCGCTCGAAGCGATACGCGTCGTAGGCGGTGCGGGCGGTCGGGTCCGAGAGCATGC
>DATMZL010000835.1:0-2469 GCA_035607075.1 Polyangia bacterium | reverse complement strand
GATCGCGCTGGGCCACCAGGAAGCAAAGTCGCTCGTCCGACTCCAGCGCCTTCGCGACCGCTTCCATCGAGACGGGCCGCGTCACGCGCAGCGGGACGATCATGTATGGGAAGACGACCAGGTCGCGGATCGGCAGCAGCGGTAACACATCGGGGATGACGGGATCCCCCTTCAGACCGCCTTCATTAGTCGTCACGCCCGATACAGTATCACGGGACCTAAAAAACAGTCCTCCGCGGCGGTGACATTTCGCGTGAAGAGCGGCTCTTCCGGCCGGGCTTGCGAGCGCTACTTCGCTTCGACCAGAGCGATCGCGCTCGTCGACATTCCCCAGATCCGCCCGAAACGGTCGGCGGCGACGTCGCGCATGTCGCCCTCGACGATCACCGGGGCGACGCCGGGGTCGGTGCCGCCGGCCGCGTCGGCCGGCAGCACGCGCAGCCCCTTGCCGGTCGCGACCCAGATCCGGCCGGCGCCGTCCTTCGCGAGGCCGCGCGTCGCCAGCGCGGTCGTCCCCAGCGGCAGCCAGTTCTGACCGTCGAAGCGCGCCACGCCCTCCGACGTGGCGGCCCAGATCGCGCCGTCGCTGCCGCGCGCGATCGCGTGCACCATCTCGCTGGCCAGCCCGTCGTTCTCGCTCCACGTCCGCAGCTGACCCTCCTGCCATCGGCTGACGCCCGCGAGCGACGCGTAATACGTCGCGCCGCTGTCGAACAGGATCCCGGTCAGGCTGGACGGCAGCGGCAGCGATTCCGGCGCCGCGTGCTCGTTCGCGCCGTAGGGCCGGTGCTGGACGGCGTGGCCGTTGCCGAGCTCGATCTCGACGGCGCCGAACCCGCTGTCGGCGCCGTCCGCGCCCGTCACGCGCAGGCCCAGCCACATCGTGTTCGCGCCCGACACGGCGGCGAAGGACACCGTCGGCGCGCTCTTGGCCGGCAGCTCGAGGGCGATCTTGTGCAGCGGCTGCCAGTCCGTCTCGACGGGCGCGCGCACGCCGGGCGCAAGCCGCGTGATCACCAGTCCGGGCGATTCGGCCTCGCGCGCGACGGCGTAGATCGTCCCCTGCGCGTCGGTCACCAGCGCCAGCGGCGTCGCCGCCTCGGGCTCGCCCAGCCGCGTCGTCTGGTAGGTGGCGCCGTCGGTCAGCCAGGCGCGCGGGCCTTCGGTGACCGCGTAGCAGCGCGTGCGCGCGGCGCAGGCGAGGTAGAGGCGCTGCGCGTCGCCCACCAGCTGCGAACCGGCAAGGTAGCGCGGCCCGTCGGGCGTGGCGCGCGCGACGCCCATGCGCGCGCTGCCGACGAAAAGATCGTTCCCGGCTGACGCCGCGACCGTCACGTCGGGCGCGAGCTTGTCGGCGGTGGGCACCGCCGCCCACCGGGCGGCACGCTCGCGCACCAGCGACGCGAACTTGAGGCTGCCGGGCGGGTACGGCTCGTTCGGCGCGACGGGGCGCAGCGTGTATGCCTGCGGCTTGCCGGGCGGACCGGCGAGCAGCACGGCGTCGCCGCCGCGATCGACAAGCGCGACGACGACTGGCCCCGGCGGGGCGTGGAAGCCCTCGACACCCGACAGCGTGAGCGCGTAGAGGCGCGCCTCGTTGCCGGCATTTCCCGCGGCCATGCGCGTTCCAGAAGCGGTCTTCGCCACGCCCAGCACGCTGTCGAGAAAGATCGCCTCGCCGCCTGGCACCGGCGCGGCGTGCTCGCCTTCGGCGTGATAGAGGCCGTGCTTGTGCGTGCCGACCCACGCGCTCTTGCCGTCGTCGTCGGCGACGATCGTCGACACCGGCACCTCGCGGATACCGTCGACGCTGGGGAAGATGCGCCCGTTGTAGTGAAAGAGACCGCCCGGACCGCCCGCCCAGATCCCCTCGGTCGCGACGGGGCGGCGGGCGACGAGCGCGTGAATCGTCCCCGGCGTCCCCTTCGGTTCGTAGCGCAGGTCGTCCCCGGCGGGGACCCAGCGGGCGATCCCCATCGCGCCGGCGGTCCAGGCGGCGCCGTCGTCGTCGATCGCGATCGCGGTGATCGCGCGCGTGCGTGTGTCGTTGTTTTCGCCGACCGTCTCCCAGTCGCCGGACGTCACGTCGAACCGGCGCAATCCGGCTGGGCCCGCCGCCCACAGGTACGGCGGCTTGACCGCGATGGCGGTGATCGGCCCGGTCTCGGCGCGCTCGCTGACGGTGAAGCCGCCCGCGGGCGACGCCGGAGGCGCGCCGTTGCCAGCGTGGCAACCGGCGATCGCCGTCGCTACGAGGGCGCTCAGCGCGAGGGAACTATTCGATCGAATCGGCGACTTCGGCGCCATCTTGTCGTCAGTACTATAGACGGGATGAATCGCCGCGCGAAAAGGGGTCGCGCGCAGGCAATGATGGCGCTGGCCTGGCTGGTCTTGCTGACAGTCGCCGCCGCCGCGCCCGGCCTGGCGATGACGATCCGGACGGAGGAGTTCACGTGCCCGATCTGCGGC
>DATMZL010000681.1:0-3321 GCA_035607075.1 Polyangia bacterium | reverse complement strand
GCGAATCCGGTGCGTATCGAGGCTCACCCGTGGCTCACCTGGCCACGCCTGTCGCCGGTGTGGAGCGAGCTGGCCGAGACGGCGCCTGATGCGAGCTTCTTCCTCGGGCACGGCTGGATCGACGCCTGGATCCAGACCTTCGGCGCGCAGCTGCAGCCGAAGATCCTCGTGTTCCACGGCGACGGCGGCGTCGTGGGGATCTGCCTGGTCGTGTTTCGGAACCAGCTTCGCGGGCCGGTTCCGGTGCGCCGGGCGTTCTTGAACGCCGCGGGGGAGGACGACGAAGACGTCACCTGTCTCGAGTACAACCGCATCCTCTGCCGGCCCGGTTTCGAGACAGCCGTCGGGGCGGCGCTGCAAAGCTGGCTGGCGCGCGAGGGCTGGGACGAGTTCGTCGCGAATGCGCTCTCCGACGACATCGCGCTGCCACCGCTGGAGCGCTGCGAGGTCGTCCGCCGCGAGGTCAACAGCTACTTCGTCGACACGACGGCGATCACGCCGACCATCGACGGGTTCCTCAGCCGCCTCTCGCGCAACACGCGCGCGCAGATCCGGCGCAGCATGCGCCTCTACGAAGAAGCGGGCGCGCTGCGCGTGCAGTCGGCGGAGACCGCCGAGCAGGGCGTGGCGTTCCTCGACGAGCTGGCGGCGCTGCACCAGACCACCTGGCGGTCGCGCGGCCAGCAGGGCGTGTTCGCGTCGCCTCGGTTCTACGGCTTTCACAAGCTGCTGATCACGAAGGCGTTCGCCGCGGGCGGCATCAAGTTGCTGCGCGTGATCGCGGGCGAGAAGACCATCGCGGTCCTCTACCTGTTCGTGCGCTCCGGCAAGGTCATGTTTTATCAGAGCGGGTTGCACCAGGTGTCGGACAACCGGCTCAAACCCGGCCTGGTCGCGCACGCGCTGGCCGTCGTGGAGCTCGCCGCGCGCGGCCATCGCGAATACGATTTCCTGGCGGGCGAGAGCCAGTACAAGAAGTCGCTGTCGACTGCCTCGCGCCGCCTGGTCTGGCTGGTCTTTCGCAGGCGCGGCCTGAAGCAGGCGGCGATCGATCTGCTGAAGCAGGTGCGGGCGCGGCTGGAACGCTGGGGCGGAAAGTTCGCGATCGGCTGGTCGGTTCTGTCGGCCTTCGACGTCTGGGACTTCTGACGTCAGCGTCGCGGCCGCCGCCGGCGGACGACGATTAACACGCCGACCAGCGCGCTCAGGGCGAGCACGATCTTCTTGTGGCGCAGCTGTGACAGCGCGCAGCCGCACCCGCCGGACACCTTGCTGCGGGGCTGCGCCGACGGCAGCGCGAGCCCGCTGGGCGCGGGCGCCGGCCCGTCCGCACCATCCATCGCCAGCGCGACGTCGGCGGCGACGGTGCAGCCCGCCGCCGCCGCGCCGACCGTGAAGATCGCGGGGGTCGCGAGCATCGCGCGGTCACCGCCCTGCGCCGCCACCAGGGTGAGCGCGCACTGATCGCCTTTCGCGTCGGCGACGACCTGGGTGCGGCCGGCATCGTCGGCCGGCGCGTCGAACACGACGTGCCGTGAAGCGACCGCGCCCGGCACGGCGTAGCTCAGGCGGTCCGGCGCCGCGGCGTCGGCCGGTTCGACCACGAACGTCTGTTGCTTCCCGCGCGCCACCGAGGCCCCGACGAGGCCGTCGCCGATCGGCGCGACGCGCGCGGGCGGTTCGTCGGCGCCCAGCGCGTCGAGCACGTGCACGGCGAGCACCTCGGGCCCGGTCAGCTTCATCGCGTATTCGCCGACCGGAAAGCGCGCGCCCGCGCAGGCGCCGAACACCTCGCCCGCGCATTCGGGCGTCCGCGGGATCGCGTGTATATCGGGCGCGGTCTGGGGCTTCGCCGACACGAGATGAATGGCGAGCGCGGATGCGCCCACCTTGCCGCGCGCGATCCCGCCCTCCGTCGCCAGCGTGGCCGGCGTGCGGAACCGCAGGTAGGCGCTCTGACCCGGCGCGACCGGGGTCGCGCGATCGATGACGATGACTTCGCCTTCCGACAGCAGCACCCAGTCCCGCCGCGCGAGCTTGACGTCGCTGCGCGCCTCGCTGAAATGGAACGCGCGCGCGAGGTCGGCCCGCGCCGCCACCACGCCCGACCGCGTCGCGCGCGCCCAGGGCAGGTCGGCTTCGCTCCAGGGCGTCTGGCTGGGTTTGTAGCGGGGGCCGACTACAGCGGAATCGACGGTGAGCGCGTTGCCGGTCAGTGTCGACCGCGCGCCGTAAGGACTCGGGTCGACGACCAGCGGATCGGCGCCGCGCGAGAGCACGAAATTCGAAGCGTCCAGGTGCTGGTGATCGGCGACCTGGCGCGGCGCCGAGGTGAACACCGCCCAGAGCGCGTCGCGGCCCCAGTTGGTGCGCGCGTAGAGGTTGCGCGTGCCGCGCGCCAGGAACCAGGTCGACCGCGCCAGCGACGGGGCCAGCGGGTCGGCGGGCGCGGCGGACGCTGCCTCTGCGAGGGCGTCGAACGCCGGCGTCCCGGTCGTCGCCAGCGCCGGGTCGCGGAGGAGGAAGGTGGCCCAGGCGACGGGCGCCTCCGCGCCGCCGACGAGCAGCGTGGCGAGCAACGGCGCGGTCATCGGCTTCGCGTGGGGCAGCTCGCTGTCGAGGTCACCTGCGACGTACATTTGATCGCCCGTCGGCGTTCGCGCGTGCAGGAACCGGCGCGTCAGGTCGCCCGCCCAGGCGTGCATCTCCGGCAGGCGCACGCCCTGTTGCTCCAGCGCGCGCGCCGCGAGCGCGTATTCGATGACGCTGAGCGGGCCGTACTGCCAGCCCTCCGCCCAGTCGCCGCCGACGAGCACGCCGTGATGACCGCCGTGCGGGATCCCGCCCGCGTCGGCGGCGAGACCGTTCGTCAGCAGCTGGCGCCCGACGAGATCTTCGATCACCTCGCGCCAGACGGGATCGCTCGGGTCAGCTCCCTCGCCGGCCGTTGCCACCGCGATCAGCGTCTTCGCGAGCGCGAAGCCCGCGTGGTAGTTCGCCCCCGGCTGGTCGTGCAGATAGCCGTCGCGCGTGTACCAATCGGACCAGGCGAAGAGGCAGGTGCGCGACTGCTGCCGCAGCGCCTCGGTCACGCCGGGGGCATCGTGCAGCCAGTCGTAGGCGAGGGCGGCGTGCGGTCCGATGAACCTGATCGCATACCCAGTGTCGCGCCGGACGGCGGCGAGCATCTGTTCGGGCGACGCCCCCGGGACGCAGGCTTTTCGGTCACCGATCCTATCGACGTCCTCCAGCAGCGCGCGCCACAGCCGAACGCCTCGCTCGGCGTGGGCGCGATCGCCGGTCAACTGGAACGCGAGGCCG
>DATMZL010001076.1:0-2824 GCA_035607075.1 Polyangia bacterium | reverse complement strand
CATCCCTGCGGGGCCTCCCCGGACAGCTGCAGGGAGACGCGGCGACACGAGCGCGCCGTCGCCTCGGGGAAGCACCCGCTCACGCCGATGGCCCTCGTCCAGGGCATGAGAGCGCTGAAGCCCAAGCTCAAGGCGTGTTACGAACGCTACGGCGTGTCGGGGGAAATGATGGTCGACGTCCGGATCGCTCCGAGCGGCCGCGTCCCGTCGGCGAGCGCGACGGGCGAGTTTGCGGGAACACCCTCCGGGCGTTGCGTCGCGAAGGCCGTCCGGACCGCGCGCTTCCCGCGCTCGGACGGTTTCCACACGCCGTATCCGCTCTACCTCCGCTGACGCGCCGCTGCGGTCGCGGTTTCCGCCGTTGACGGCGGTGGTACACTACTCGACCCATGGCGACGGCACGCACCGGCGAGGCCCAGGTCGGCCTCGTGATTGTCACGCACAGCGGCTGCGGCGAATGCCTGCTCGCCGCGGCGGCCGGGATCGTCGGTCCCGTCCCCGCCTCGACGGCGGTCGGGGTGCAGATGTCGGAGGCGTTCGACGACGTTGTCCGCCGCGTCGGGCGCGCTTGCGACGAGGTCGACTCGGGCGTTGGTATCCTGATCCTCGCCGACGTTCACGGCTCGTCGCCGTTTCGCGCCTGCCTGGCGATGGTCGACGGCACCCGTCCCGTCGAGATCGTCGCCGGCGTGAACCTGCCCATGCTCATCAAGCTGGCGACCTGCGATCGGCGCGGCCTGCGCCCGGTCGAGGTGGCCGAGCTGGTCAAGGAGGTCGGCAAGCGCTCGATTCGCCTCGGCTCCGAGCTGACCGGGAAGTTCTCGATCCCCCGCGAAGACCACCACTGATGGCGCACGCCGAACGCGAAGTGCAGGTGAGGAACCGGCTGGGCATGCACGCGCGTGCGGCGGTCAAGTTCGTGCAAATAGCCAACACCTTCAAGTCAGAGGTGAAGGTGGTGAAGGACGGGCAGGAAGCGAACGGCAAGAGCATCATGGGTTTGCTGACGCTGGTGGCGGCGCATGGCGTGACCATGACGGTGATGTGCGACGGTGACGACGCCGCCGCGGCGGTCACCGCGCTGGCCGAGCTGGTCGGCACCGGGTTCGGGGAAGGGGTGGATCCGTGATGGAGAAGCTGGTGGGCGTGGGGGCTTCGCCCGGGATTGCCATCGGCGTCGCGCACGTGCTCGCGAGTCGCGTCGAGATTCACGAACGCCGGATCGCGGCGGAGCAGGTCGAGTCCGAGCTGCGCCGGTTCGAGAAGGCGCTGATGGAGACGGACGCGCAGCTGGCGCGCATCCAGGCGATGATCGCCGAGCGCGAGGGCGACGAGCAGCAGTACCGCATCCTCGAAGCCCATCGCCTGATGCTGTCGGACGTGCACCTGGTCGAGCGAGCGCGCCGGATGATCCGCGACGACCATGCGGCCGCCGAGTGGGCGGTGCGCAAGGCGCTGGATCAGATCCAGGCGGTCTTCGAACGTATCGAGGATCCGTACTTTCGCGATCGCAAGAGCGACGTCGCGATGGTCGGCGAGCGACTGCTGCGCAACCTGGTAGGCGTCGGCGACTCCACGTCACCCGAGGAAGCGCCGAAGGGAAGCATCGCGGTCGCGCACGAGCTGTCGCCGGCGGACGCCGCGCAGCTGGGCCGCGCCGAGGCGGCAGGCTTCTGCACCGAAGGTGGCGGCCGTACGTCGCACACGGCGATCGTGGCGCGCGCGCTGGGGCTGCCCTACATCGTCGGCGTCGAGAACCTGGGACGGAGGGTGTGGTCGGGGATGACGATGGTGATCGACGGGGCGCGTGGCGAGGTGATCCTGGACCCCGACGCGGACGCGCTCCGCCGCTACGAGGAGCGCGCCGACGCTGCGCGCACGCGCTCGCAACGGCTGGCGGCGATCCGCGACGTCGCCGCCCAGACGGCCGACGGCACTCCGATCCATCTGCACGCCAACATCGAGATGCTGGAAGAGATCCCGATCGCCGTCGATCTCGGCGCGGTGGGGGTCGGCCTGTTCCGCACGGAGTTCCTTTACCTCGAGCGCGCCGACCTGCCGTCGGAGGACGAGCAGTACGCGCACGCCGTCGCCGCGCTGAAGAGCGTCGGCGGACGCACGGTCACATTCCGCACGCTGGACCTGGGCGGCGACAAGCTGCCGCCCTCCGTGCGGATCCCGAGCGGGACCAACCCCGCGATGGGGTTGCGGTCGATCCGTTATTCGCTGAGGCGCGAGGACGTCTTCCGCACCCAGCTGCGCGCGCTTTACCGCGCCGGCGCGGTGGGACCGATGCAGATCCTGTTTCCGCTGATCTCGGGCGTCGCCGAGCTGCGCGCCGCGAAGCGGATCTGCGCCGAGGTCAGCGACGAGCTGGAGCGGGAAGGGATCCCGCACGCACGCAAGATTCCCGTCGGCGTGATGATCGAGACGCCCAGCGCCGCGACGATCGCCGATCTCCTCGCCGCCGAGTGCGACTTCCTCAGCATCGGCACCAACGATTTGATCCAGTACTCGCTGGCGGCCGACCGCGAAGACGAGCACGTCGGGTACCTCTATCACCCGCTTCATCCCGCCATCCTGCGGGCGCTGCGGCAGATCGTGGTGGCGGCGGAACGGCTGGGCTGCCCGGTCGCGATGTGCGGCGACATGGCGGGCGACGCGATGTTGACCTGGGTGCTGGTCGGCCTGGGGCTGCGCCAGCTGTCGATGGCGCCGCGGCAGATTCCGCTGGTGAAGTCGATCGTCCGCGCGACCCGCCTCGCCGATGCGGAGCGTCTGCTCTCGCAGGCGCTGACGATGACGACCGAGACCGAGATCGAAG
>DATMZL010000929.1:0-6396 GCA_035607075.1 Polyangia bacterium | reverse complement strand
GGATCATCCACGGGGATCTGTTCGTGGACAACGTGCTCTACGACGACAACGGCGCGCTCGCGGCGCTGATCGACTTCGAACAAGCGTCATGGGGACGTGTGGCCTACGACCTGGCGGTGACGACGCTTGCGTTCGGCTATGGGCGCGACGACTTCCGGCCCGAAATCGTGCGCGCGGTGATCGAGTCCTACGTGACCGCGCGTTCCGGAGGGGCGCATCCCGTCGTCGACGCGGAGCGGGCCGCGTTCGGCGCCGAGCTGCGCTTCGCCGCGTGCCGCTTCGCCGTCACCCGCATCACAGACGTTCACCTGAAGCGCGAAGCGGGCGCCGCGCCCGGCAAGAACTTCCAGCGGTATCTCGATCGCCTCGCGAGCGTGAAGAAGCACCTCGCCGCGCGCGACGGCTTGTTGGATCTTTAGCCCGCTACTTGCGGACCATGTTGATGTACTTGCGCAGCGTGTCCTTGCGCTCTTCATCGAGGTCGACGTAGCGGATACCCATGTCCATCGGCGGCTCGCGGTTCGCCCACACGACCTCGCCGGTGACCGCGATCGAAGCGTCGAGGTCGGGGAAGTTCAGGACGAGGTCGACAAGCGTGCCGACCTCTTCCACGCCCGTCGTCTGGATGCAGACGCCGCCCAGCGAGATGTTCTGGATGCGGTGGAACAGCAGCACTTCGTTACCGGTGTAATCGACGTACGCGTTCACCTCGAAGCGCGGGAACTCGCGTGGGTGCTCGGCGTGCTCGGCGGTGTCGGTAGCGTCAGCAGCGTCAGAAGGTTCGCCCATCATTTGGTCTCGCGGGGAGGGGGAATATCGCAGATCTCGCTTACAGCTCCAAGCCGAGGATTTATCGCAGGAATCGCGCGAGAAAACAGGTCCGCGGCGCGCTTGCCAATGTGGCACACTGCCGGCCATTGATGCGACGAACCGTCAGAAGCGGCTCGGTAAACCCAGCGTTCCGCCGGGACGTCGGAATCTGGAATGGTTCGTGCATCTTGCGCCGCGCGATGCACGTGCGGGCTCAAATTTTCGCTCTCTGTCTGACGCTGTTCGGGGCCGGCGCTTGCGCGCACACGGACTACTTCCCGGGCACGACGATTCTGAAGAACGAAGAGAACATCAAGATCATCGAGACCGTCGAGCAGTACCGACGCCGGATGCTCGAGCACAACGTCGAAGGCTTGCTGATCCTCGCGTCCCAGCGCTACTTCGAAGACTCGGGGACGCCGCGCTCCGACGACGACTACGGCTACGAAGGCCTCAAGCAGGTGCTGACCAGCAAGCTCAAGATGGTCAAGTCGCTCCGCTACGAGATCGAATACCGCAACATCATCGTGCGGGGCGATCGCGCCGAGGTCGAAGTGTTCCTCGACGGATCCTTCGAGCTCGCCGCCGACTCCGGCGATCGCTACCGCCGCGTCAACGACTACCACCACTTCGTTCTCGAGCACGAGAACGATCAGTGGAAGTTCGTCGGCGGCATGTAACCGCGCGCCGCGCGTGGTTAGTGATCGCGTCGGGCGTAGGCGGGCTTTGCCCGCCCGAGCCCATCGCGGGAGGTGCGGAACCCTCTCAGGGTTCCGCTAATGACAGTAGCGTTCGATTGCGGCGAACAGCTGCGTGAGGTCGAGCGGCTTCATGACGAGCTCCGCCGCGTCGATCAGGACGGGGCGCTTGCCGGTCGCGGTGATCACGACCAGCGGGATGCCCGCGATCTCGGCGTCCTGTTTCTGTTCGCGCCGGAACTGCCAGCCGTCCATGACCGGCATCATCAGGTCCAGCAGGATAACGCACGGCTGCGGCTTCGCCGTCTTCAGGTGGTCGAGCGCTTCGCGGCCGTTGCCGACGCACGCGACCTCGTAGCCTTCGTCTTCCAGCACCTCGCGAAGCGAATCGCGGATGTCCGGATCGTCGTCTACCACCAGGATGCCGCCGCACGGCCCTGAGGTCCCCATGGACCCCATCATTCGAGCGTCGCCGCGCACTTGTCAAACGGTTTGCGCCACCTCAACATGACGCGCGGATGTGGTGGTCCTCCTCGACGGCGACGGCGACCGCGCTCGCGGTGGTCCTGGCCGCACCGGCCGCTCGCGGGGCGGCGCCTCCCACGCCGGCGGCAGCCCTCGACAGCGCAGCACTGATCGCCACACGTTATCGGGTCGAACCGGATGTCATCTACCTTTCGGTGGGGGGCTGGAACGGCAAGCTGGACGTCTACTTGCCGCGCCGGCCGGAAGGCGTGCTGCCGACGGCCGTCCTGTTCCACGGCGGGGGCTGGGTCACCGGCAGCAAGAACGAGATCGCCCTCGACGTCCTCCCTTACCTGGCGATGGGCTTCGCGGTCGTCAACGTCGATTACCGGGTCGCGCGCGTGGCGCTGGCGCCCGCCGCCGTCCAGGACAGCCGCTGCGCGCTGCGCTGGGTGGTCCGCCACGCGGCCCAATACGGCTTCGATCCGGCGCGCCTCGTGCTGGTGGGCAGCTCGGCGGGCGCGCACCTGGCGCTGATGGCGGCGCTGGCGCCCGCTGCGGCGGGCTTCGACGGCCTCTGCCCCGGCAACGAACCGCTGGCGGTAGCGGCGGTCATCAACTTCTTCGGCATCGCCGACGTGGCGGAGCTGATCGCGCCGCCGCACCCGCGCGACTTCGCCGTCGGCTGGATGGGAACGGCGCCCGACGCGCCGGCACGCGCCGCGCGCGTCTCGCCGCTTAGCTACGTCACGAAAGGGGCGCCGGCGGTGCTGACGTTGCACGGCGACGCCGACCCGGTCGTTCCCTTCTCGCAGGCGACGCGCCTGCACGAGGCGCTGGATCGGGTCGGGGCGCCGAATCGCCTGGTTCCGATCCGCGGCGGCAAGCACGGAGACTTCGACGGAAACGAGGTGCTGCGCGCGACCCACGTCGTTCACGACTTCCTGGTCAAGCGCGGCCTCATCAGCGATCGCCCGCCGGATTGGCGCGGCGGCAAGCCTCGCTGAACGACGCCTCACGCGACGGGATCGGGATGCATGTTGGCGAGACCGGCGACCAGCGCGGCCAGCGTCGTCGGCTGGATCGGCTTGGGCGCGTGCCGCTGGTAGCCCGCCGCCAGCGCCCGGCGGGCGTCGTCCGACCGCGCGTACGCGGTGATCGCGGCGGCGGGCAGGTTGCCGCCGTCTTCGGGCGACAGCGCCCGCACGCGGCTGATCAGCTTGTAGCCGTCTTCGCCCGGCAGGCCGATGTCGGACAGCAGCACCGCCGGGTGCTCGCGCGGGATCAACCGCACCGCCTCGTCGGCGCTGTGGGTGGCGACGACCACGGCGCCGCACTGTTGCAGCACCTCGGTCAGCAGCTCGCGCGCGTCCGGCTCGTCGTCGACCAGCAGCACCTTGATCCCTGTGAGGTCGACCATCTCGTCGCTCGACGGCCGCATCGCGCCTGCCTGCCGGACCTCGGGCGCTACCGCGATGGGCGGGGCCACCTCCGCGCGGATCGGCAGCCGCAACGTGAACGTCGCGCCTTGATCGGTGCCGGCGCTTTCGCAGGCGACGCTGCCGCCGTGCAGCTCGACGATGTGGCGGACGATCGCCAGGCCGATCCCCAGGCCGCCATGCGTGCGGCGGCTGCTGCTGTCCAGCTGGCGAAAGCGATCGAAGACGAACGGTTTGAAGTCGGGGGCGATGCCGCAGCCGCTGTCGTGGACCTCGACGACCACCTGCCGGCCGTCGGAGCGCACGTCCAGCTCGACCCGCCCGCCCGCGGGCGTGAACTTGATGCCGTTCGAGAGCAGGTTCCAGATCGCCTGCTGCAGGCGAACGGCGTCGCCCGGGAAGCGCTCCGGCAGCGCGCCGGTGCGCCGCTCCAGCGTGATGCCCTTCGCCTCGGCGGCGGGCCGCACGGCGTCGACGGCGACGTCGATGATCGACTGCAGATCGACGGGGTGGATCTCGATGCGCAGCTTGCCGGCGATGATCCGCGACACGTCGAGGATGTCTTCGATCAGCTCCGCCTGCGCGCGCGCGTTGCGCTCGATGGTCTCCAGCGCCTTCTGTTCCTTCTCGGCTGACAGCGTTCGCGAGCGCAGCATGTGCGTCCAGCCGACCATCGCGTTCAGCGGCGTGCGAAGCTCGTGGGACAGCGTCGCCAGGAATTCGTCCTTCGCGCGGTTGGCCGCCTCGGCCGCTTCGCGCGCTTCGCGCTCCTTCACCGCCAGTTCGGCGTGGGCGTCCTGCGCGCGCTTGAAGTTCTCGATGTCGGTCGCGGTTCCGATCCATCCGGAGATGACGCCTTCCGGATCGCGCTGCGGCAGGAAGCGCACGGCGTGCCAGCGATAGCTGCCGTCGCGCGCGCTGCGCAGCCGGTATTCGAGCTCGATTGGCTCGCCCCGCAGCAGCGCCAGTTGCACGTCGGTGCGCACCGCCGCCTCGTCTTCCGGATGCAGCGCCGCCATCGGTCCCTGCGCGCCCGCGTCGGCGCCGGCGTACTCCAGCCACGAGCGGTTCGCGTACACGGGCGTTCCGTCCGCGCCCAGCGCCCACACGCACAGCGGCATCGAATCCAGCAGCGCGCGAAAGCGCTCCTCGGTGCGGTGCTCGCGATCGCGCGACTCACGCTCGTACAGCAGCGCCGATTGCTCGCGCACCTGGCGTTCCTTGATGAAGAGATCGACGAACACGCGGACCTTCGAACGCAGAATGTTCGGGTCGAACGGCTTGGTCATGTAGTCGACCGCGCCCCGTTCGTAGCCCGTGAACAGGTGCGCCGCTTCGCGATGGATCGCGGTGACGAAGATGATGGGGACGTGCGCGGTGCGCGGGTGACGCTTCATCAACGTCGCGGTCTCGAAGCCGTCCATCCCGGGCATCTGCACGTCGAGCAGCACCAGCGCGAACTCCTCGGCGAGCAGCCGCCGCAGCGCCTCCGGACCCGAGACAGCGGTGACGGTGCGAATGCCGAGCGGCCGCAGCGTCGCCTCGAGCGCGACGAGGTTCGCCGGGCGGTCGTCCACCAGCAGCACCGAGGCGGGCCTGCAGCTCGCTTCGTTCGTGGCCGCGTCGGCGTTCCAGGGCAGACTGGGGTCGACCATAGGGGAGCTCCGGAAAAGTAAGGCGCCAGGTGCGCGAAACAAGGCCGGTCTTTCCGCGTGGGTGCGTGATACCCTCGAAGGCGTGAGTGGCGAGCCCGCACCTCCGGATCCACGCGTCGGGACCACTCTGCAAGGCCGCTATCTCATCCTTTCGCGTCTCGCGTCGGGCGCGATGGGCGTTGTGTACAAAGGTGAGCGCGTGCAGCTTGGCCGCTCGGTCGCGGTCAAGTTCCTGCATCCTTGGATCGCCGCGCAGAAGACGTTCCTGAGCCGCTTCGAGAACGAAGCGAAGGCGATGAGCCGGCTCCTGCATCCGAACTGCGTGTCGGTGATCGACTTCGGCGTCGAGGGTTCTCCTTACCTGGTCATGGACTTCGTGATCGGGCGGACGTTACGCGATCTGATGCAGGAGGGGCGTCTGCCGCCTGGGCGTGCGATGCGTCTGGCGCAGCAGCTGCTGGCCGGCCTCGCCCACGCGCACGAACAAGGCATCGTTCACCGCGATCTGAAGCCCGAGAACCTGATCCTCAGCGAGGAGGCGGGGCTGAAGGAGCACCTGCGCATCCTCGACTTCGGGCTGGCGAAGCTGCGCGACGGACCGCAGATGACCGCCGGCATGGCGGTCGGGACGCCCAGCTACATGTCACCCGAACAGTCGGGCGCCGAGGGCGCGATCGACGCGCGCACGGACCTCTACACGGTGGGCATCGTGCTGTTCGAGATGTTCACGGGACAGAAGCCGTTCCAGTCCGACAACGTCGGCGAGGTGATCTTGATGCAGCGGGAGTCGCCGCCGCCGAAGCTGCGCGCGATCGCGCCCGAGGCGAAGTATTCGCTGCAGCTCGAGACGCTGATCGACAAGGCGCTGGCGAAGCTGCCCGAGGAGCGGTTTCAAAGCGCGACGGAGCTGTCGGAGGCGCTGGCCGCCACGCCCGAGGGCAAGGCGGCGGCGCTGGATGTCGACGCGCCGAGACCCGCCGCCAAGGAAGCCCCTGCGGCGAAGAAAGACGCCGCCAAACCGGTGCCGGCTCCGACGGTGCGCCAGGACGCGAAGACGACGATCGACACCGTGTCGGCGGTACGGCGACGGCTCGAGGAGGAACGCAGCAGCGACGCGCAGCCGCGCCAGTTCCGCATGGCGTGGATCGGTGCGCTGTTCGTGGTCGTCGCGCTGCTCGCGCTGCTGATCGGCCGCGGGCTGCGCCACCGCGGCGAATCGACGGCGACGGCCGCGAACACGCCGTCGTCGGTGTCACCGGCCGGCGCACCGCTGGCGGCAGCACCGTCCGCGGCGCCCGGATCCGACAGCCCCCAGCTGGAACAGGCGCG
>DATMZL010000871.1:0-2259 GCA_035607075.1 Polyangia bacterium | reverse complement strand
TCGTCGGCCAGTTGGCGCGCGCGGCGCTCGCCGTCGTACATCCGTTCCAGCGCGGTGAGCGCGTCGGTGTTGCGAGGATCGAGGTCGAGCGCCGCCAGCGCGTCGCGTTCCGCGTCGCCACCCCGGCCACGCGCCCCCAGCAGCGCGGCGCGATCGACGAGCGCGCGTGACCGTTCAGCGGCGTTCGGCGCCACCCCGGCGCGCGCGGTCTCGACCGTCAGCGCGAAATCGCGCCGCGCCAGCGACGCCAGCTCGGGCGGATCCGCGAGCGGGATCAGCGCCGCGCCCACCGCCGCGATCTGGCCGTAGAGGCGCAGCGCCTCGTCGGCCTCGCCGAGGTGTTCGCGGCGCAGCTCGGCGAGCCGCCAGATCAACCCGGCGTGGTCGGTCTTCTCGCCGGCGGCGTCGGTCTTCCGGGCGGCGGCGCGCGCGACCTGCCAGGCGAGCAGATCCGCGCAGCGTTCCCAGTCGCCCACCGCGCGCAGCAACCGTTCCGCCGCGGCGGCCGCCTCGCGATCGGTCGCCGCCAGACCCAGCACCGCCAGCCAGGCGTTCGCCGCGTCGCCCGGGTTCGCGTTGACGTCGGGCTGCTCGCTCAGCAACGCAACGTCGCGCAGCAGCGCCAGCCGCCGCGTCCGATCCGTCGTGTGGTCCAGCGCCGCGATCGCCAGCGCGAGCGACTCGATCGGGCGTCCCGTCGCCTCCAGGCGCGCGCGCGCATCATCCAGGACGGCGGGCGCGCCCGGAAACTCGGCGAGCGCCATCATCCGCACGTCGAGCGCGCGCTCCGCCTCGCCTGCCGCCTCGAGCAGATCGGCCTGCTCCGCCAGTACGGGCAGGCGCGCGTCGCCGAGCAGCGCGCCGGCATCCTTTTCCAGCGCCGCCGCAAGCTCACGTGGCCGCCCGAGCGACCGCAGCAGGCGCGCGCGCTCGCCGCGCACGCGGACGCCCTCGCCCGGCGCCGATTCCTCGAGCGCGCGCTCGAGCACAGCGACCGCGCCGATCACGTCGCCGACTGCCTCCAGCTGCGCGGCCAGCCGCCAGCCCAGACGCGCCCGGCGCGCGGGCTCGAATTCGTCGCTGTGCGCCGCCCGCAACAGATCCAACCGGCGGCGCGACACTTCCTCACCACTGGCGACGCGCGCGACCAGCTTCTCGGCCAGCGCCAGCGCCGCGTCCGCGCCGGGGTGGCGGGAGAGCGCCTTCTCGAGCAGCGCCAGCACCTTGGCCGGATCATAATTTGCGGGACCCTGGGAGGGTCCCGCACCCCCCGCGACGGGCTCGCCCAAGCGAAGCTCGCGCTCGCCCACGCGATCGTCGCCGCGCGCGAGCAGCCGTTGCGCCGCCAGATAATGATCGGCGGGCGACACCGGCTCCGTTTCGCCGGCGACCGGCGGCAGCGGAACCTCCCCCGCGTCCAGCCGCCAGCTCGCGGCCAGATTCGACAGGCCTGCGTCCTTCGCCTCGTCGGCGAGAACGCGCAGCGCCGCGATCCGCTCCGCCTCGTCGTCGACGGCCTCGAGGACCGTGCGCCGCAACCGCAACGCCTCCTTGACGAACCCACCTTCGCGCAGCGCCGTGTCGAGCGCGTTCACCCGCGCGGCCAGCTCGCGGCTTTGCGGCGACACCCGGACCGCCTCTTCGGCGAGACGTCGCGCGCGGTGCGCGTGCCCGGCGCCCGCTTCCTTGAGAGCGGCGTCGAACGCGGCGCTCGGCGCCAGCCGGGCGCGGCGCGCCGGCAGCGGCGTCGGCGGCGGTTTGGCCGCCGCGGGCGGGGGTTGCGGGCGTGGCGGCGGCGGCGCCAGCGCCGCCACCAGTTCGGTCATCGCCGCCGACGCGTGTTTGTGCGCGCGCAGCCGCGCGACCGGCTCGGCCGCGAGCGCCGGGTCGCCGTCGCCCTTGGTCCACTCCAGCACGATCCGCGCCAGCGTCTCGTCGTCCGCGGCGAGGCGCGCCGGATCGCGTTCGATCGTGCCCGGCAACGCCAGCGCCCGCCGCAGCAACGTGCGGCGCGCCTTTCCAGTGGCCAGACGGGCCGCTGTGTACAGCACCGTTCGCCCGAGAATCGGGTCGAGGCGATCGCAGATACGCACCAGGCGGTTCGCGGCCGCCCGCCGGTGGTGCATCGGCAGGCGCTCGTTGCGCGCGAGGGCCAGCAGCGTGCGCGCGGCGTCGCGCGGCTGATCGGCGTCCAGCTGCGCGCCCGCCAGCGCGACCACGATGCTCGGCACCGCCGCGCCGCCTTCACCCATCTGCGCG
>DATMZL010000628.1:0-2390 GCA_035607075.1 Polyangia bacterium | reverse complement strand
GATCATGACGTCGTTGCCGGTCAGGACCTGCGCACGCGAGGAGATATTGATGAGCGGTGTTTCCGGGCGATCGATCTCGTAGATCCCCACCACCGATACCCCCGTCGCGCCGCCGACGCCGGACACCACCGCGGTATATGCCCCGGGCGCGAGCCGGGCCAGGATCGCCGCGTCATGCGGATCGGACGGTGCGAGCCCCATCGTCTGCAACGTGGCGGCCGCGGGCGAGGTACCCCAATCGTTGTTGACGTCCATGACCTGGCCGTCGGGCAACCGGACGAGGGATATCGCCGGATCCGCCAGCGGATTCGAGATTCCGGCTGTGGACAACGATGGGCCGGTCGCGATGATCGCGACGAGCTTCGGCTCGAACCCGGTAACGATGAAGCCACCTATGAGCGCAGCAGTGCCCGAACCTACATTCGCACGCGTGGAGATGTTTGCGAGCCGCGGCGCCATGGTCGCGGTCGCACCGGATACACGGAAGGTCTGGATGACCTCCGCGGCGCTCAGGGAAGGGCCGCCAGGCTGTCTCGCCGTGATCGAGCACATCCCGATGGAGACCAGCGTCACGGTCGTTCCCGACACGGTGCACACCGCCGGTGTCAAGGACTCGACGGTGACCGGGAGGCCGGACGACGAGCTCGCCGTCACACCGAAGGGCGCGTCGTTCAGGTCGTGATTCGGTATCCCGGCGAGTGTCACCGTCTGCGATGAGGACCCCGGAACACCGATCGTCGACGGTACGCCTGCGCCCAGCGTGGCACTGGTCAGCTGCAAAGAGCTGTTATCTCCCCAACACTTCGCGATTCCTGAAGTCATGACCGCGCAGGTGACGCCCGAGTACGACGAGATCGCCGCTACGCCCGCGGCGACGCCGAGCGCGGGGCTGGGCGTGAGTTGCTCGCCTCCGGCATAGCCCTGCCCGAGCTGGCCAAGGACATTGCCGCCCCAGCATTTCACCGCGCCCCCGGCGGTCAGTCCGCAGGTGTGAAAGCTGCCCGGCGCGACGCCTGACATGTCAGCCGAACCGACCACATCGACGGGCGAGCTTCGCGGCTGCAGCGTGCCGTCGCCGATTTGCCCCACCTCGTTGACGCCCCAGCACTTCAAGCCGGGAGCGTTTGTCACGGCACAAGCCACGCTGCCCGAACCAGCTGCAATCCGCACGACGCCGCTGGAAAGCCCCGCGACGTCGGTGGCGACGTTGCCGATCGACAGGCCCCAACACTTCACCCCGCCGCCCTGCGTGAGCGCGCATGTGCGGTTGCCGCCGGCCGATACCGCCGCGATACCTGTCGACAGGGACGGCACGTCCGTCGGGACCAGCCGTTCGGTCAACGTCCCGTCGCCCAACTGTCCGTTGAAGTTCCGCCCCCAACATTTCACGCCGCCCGTCGCGGTCAGCGCGCAGGTGTGCGCGTCCCCGGCCGACAAGGCGACGACCTCCGGGCCAAGTCCGACGACATCGACCGGCACGTTGCGGTCCACGGTGCTTCCGTCCCCGAGCTGTCCCAGCTCGTTCCCGCCCCAGCATTTGACGCCGCCGGCAGTCATGAGCGCGCAAGTGTGCTGGCCGCCGGCCGCGATCGCCTTGACACCCGCCGTGAGTCCCAAAACATCGGCCGGCGTCTCCCGCGAGACGGTGTTGCTGCCGTCCCCGAGCTCGCCCCGTTCGTCGCGGCCCCAACATTTGACCCCGCCGCTGCCCAGCAAGGCGCATACGAAGGACTGCCCGACCGCGATCGCGCCGACATTCAGCAAATCGCCCGCGTGCGCCTCGACTGCCAGGATGCACAGGGCCGACCCGCAGGCTGCCGCTGCCCATCTTGCGGGCATGATCAGCCGAACAAGCAGCGCCCCGACGCTGCGGACCGATTTCATGGAAGACATGTGCATTCTGGTGCTCCGGGCTCGTTGGCGAGTACGCTACCCGAAATGGCCATCCGGAGGAACCTGCCCGCCGGAGCCGGATTCGCGTGCCTTTGCTGCGGCGCACAAAGGTAATAAAATGGAACGTAAATGCCGGTTTCAACGGGCGCCTGCCGCCGTTCGACGCCACCCTCTCAACGTCCCTCGCACTGGAGCCTTCCATGTCGTTCGTCTCGAACCGCCTGTCGGTCATCAAGCCCTCGCCCACCCTCGCCGTGTCCGCCAAGGCCGCGAAGCTCAAAGCCGAGGGCAGGGACGTGATCGCCATGGGTGCGGGCGAGCCCGATTTCGACACGCCGCAGCACATCAAGGACGCCGCCATCGCGGCGATGCAGAAGGGCCTCACGAAGTACACCGCCGCGGGCGGAACGCCGTCGCTCAAGAAGGCGATCGTGGCCAAGTTCAAGCGCGAGAACGGCCTCGACTACACCGAGAAGCAGATCCTGGTCTCCTGCGGC
>DATMZL010000520.1:0-2814 GCA_035607075.1 Polyangia bacterium | reverse complement strand
CGGATCGATCGAGCGCGCGCTGCGGCGGCTGCGCGGCAAGGGGAATGCGCCGGGCGGGCAATACGGCCGCTGGCTGCTGCGCTACTTCGGCGTGCCGCGCCCGCTCGAGGACACGGCGCGGTGGATGGGCCAGTACCACGGGCGCTTCGCCGATCTGCCGATCTCGCTGTGCGAGGAGCAGCTTCGGTTGTGGGATCGCCCGCCGATCGCCGAGTCGGCGGCGGCGTGCTGGATCCACCTCGGGCTCGCCGCCGTGGCGCTGCGCCGTCGCGATCACGCGGGCGCCGAGCTGCGTCTCGGACGTGTCGGCGGCGATCGCCTCCCTGCCGCCGCGCGCGTCGAGGCGCTGCTGCTGCGCGCACGGCTCGCGACCGACGGTGATGACGGCGCCGTCGCCGAGAACGCGCTGGCCGACGCCGAGAGCTGCATCGCCAGGCTGCCGCTCGGCGCGGACCGCGACTGCTATCACGCGCGCCGGATTGACCAGGCGGCGTACCGGCTGCTCCACCCCCGTCCCGCGCAGCGCCTCGCCGCCGCGGCGCGACTCTATTCTTCGATCGACGCGCGCAGCGCAGCGCCGTTCGCGCGCTTCCGGCGCGACCACGGGCTCGCGTACTGCCACTGGCGCCTCGGCGATCGCGCGCGCGCCGCCCGCCATGCTGCGGCCGCCGCCCAGCACGCGGGCGACGCCGGCCTGCTTCGCTTTCGCGTGATGGCGCTGGAGCTGCTTGCCCGCATCGAGCCGCGGCGGGCCGGCACGCTGGTCCGTCGCGCCAAGGCGATCGCGCGCGAGATCGGACACGAGGATCTCAAACCCGTCCGGGGCGCCTCGAAGAGGGCCGTGGCATGACGCGGCCACCAGAGCGCATATCAGCGGGCCTGGTCGGCGTGGTCCTGGCGTCGGCGCTGGCGTCATCGTGGCCGGCCTTCGCCTGGGACTGTCCGGACGAGCCCGATCTGGGGCAGCTCCTTCTGCCGACCAGCAAGATGGTGCCGCCCGGCGGGGCCGTCTTCCTGGCCGGCTCGACCGAGACCGTGAGGGACATCGTGAAGACGCACGAGCTTTCAGATTCGAAGGGCCGGCGGATCCCGTTCACGGCGGAATGCTGGCCGTTTGCCCGGTGGAAGGTCGGCGAGCTCACCAAGGCCGATGGGATCCCGGACTTTACGTACCAGTGGAATGGGCGGCGGACGCGGATCTGTCGTCTGACGCCCAAGACGCCGTTGAAGCCGAGCACGGAGTACCGTCTGACCGTCGTCGCTGACGAAGACGCGAAACGCGAGCGGACGGTCGTGCCTTTCACGACCGCGGCATCGGCGAACGCCGAGGTGCGGCCTCGGGGCCGGCGACAGCGACGCCGTTCTACTTCAACGTCAACGCGCCGGGGACCGAATTCAATGGCAGACGTGTCGACAGAGATGCCAAGGGCATCGTCGTCAAAATGCGCCTTCCACGCTTCAAAGGCACGCCGCCGCTGTTCGCCGTCTGGTTCGGGAAAGCGGAGGGCCCGCCGAACTGGATCGTCAGCGGCAGCGACGAATCGATCGGGCTCGGCCTGCCTGATCTCTGCGGCGACGACGTGCGCGTGCCACAGAAGCCCTCCACGGTAACGATCCGTCCGCTGGATTCAGCGGGCAAGCTGGGCGCGCCCATCGAGATCGCGGTCTCGACGCGGGAGCCGCTGCGAATCTTCGATCAATGGTGAGGGTCGGCGGGACCGGGCGGTCCTTGCTCAGCGCCGGCGGCGCAGGAAGCGGTTCCACCAGGATCTCGCACCGGCGGGCCCGTCCTCCGAGGGCAAGGGCTCCGTGCCGGGCCCGTACTTCGTGCGCCAGAGCTCTTGATGAGCGTCGCCTGCGAACGGCCACAGCGCCCGTCCCAGGTCGCGCACCGACGGAAACCGCTGGGCGGGATCCTTGTGCATCGCCCGCAAGATGATCGCTTCGAGGGACTCGGGAAGCTCCCGATACGTGCGCGGCCGCGGAAACTCGCCGTTGCTGATGGCTCTGATCAGCTCCATCGGATTGCCCCGGAGTTGGTCGAACGGCTCGCGCGCCGTCAGGCAGAAGTACAGGCACAGCGCGACCGAGTACTGATCGCTCAGCTCGGTCGCTTCCTCGCCAGCAGCTTGCTCCGGCGAAAAGAATCGAATCGTACCGGGCACGATGCCCGCCCGCGTGATCCGCTGGGCGTGCTGCCCCTTGGCGAGCCCGAAATCGATGATCTTCACTTCCAATCCCGAGCCCGTCTGCGCCTTCACGAGGAAGACGTTGTCGGGCTTGAGGTCACGATGGATCACGCCGTTGGCGTGGCAGGCCTGGATGCCGGCGCAGAGCTCCAGCGCCAGATCGGCGGCCTGGGCGATCGGAAAAGGCTCGCCACGCCGGTGAAGATGCTCGTTGAGGTTGTCTCCCTCGAGGAGCTCCGTAACGAGGTAGAGCGTTCCGTCGGCGTCGCAACCGTAGTCGAGGACCTCCACGACGTGCTTGTGCTTGATGAGCGACAGTATCTCGGGCTCGCGCTTGAACCGTTCGGTCAGCTGCTCCTTCATGTCGGGGTCGACGTCAGGGACCACGAGCGTCTTCACGGCGACCTTGCGACCACGCAGCCTCGTGTCCGTCGCTTCGTGCACCCGCCCCATGCCTCCCTGACCGAGCTGGGCGCCGAGCAGGTAGCGCCCCAGCACCAGCGGCGGTTTAGATGTCTTGGCTGTCTCATCCACCATCGGAGTTGTGGCATCTTACGCCTGTCATGAACATGGATGGGACCGAGGCTATCGACGTCATCGTGGTGGGCGGCGGTCCTGCGGGTAG
>DATMZL010001365.1:0-2547 GCA_035607075.1 Polyangia bacterium | reverse complement strand
CCCGCAGGCCGGCGTGCCGCCTGTGCCCGTGGTGCCGCCGCGTCCGGCGGTGCCCGTGGTGCCGCCGCGTCCCGCGGTGCCCGTCGTGCCTGCGGTCCCGGTGGTGCCGCCGCGTCCCGCGGTGCCCGTGGTGCCCGCGGTTCCGGTGGTGCCGCCGCGTCCGGCCGCTCCCGTCGTGCCGGCGGATCCCGTGGTTCCGCCGCGCCCGCCCGTGCCGGTTGTGCCGGCGGATCCGGTGGTGCCGCCACGACCTGCGGTGCCTGTCGTTCCGCCGCCGCCGGCCGCGCCCGTCGTGCCAGCGGCGCCGCCGCCCGTGCTGCCGGCGCCGCCCGCGCTTCCGCCGCCCGTGCCCGCCGCGCCGCCCGTCCCGGCCGCGCCGCCGGTCCCGGCCGCGCCACCACCGCCGCCCATGCCGCCCATGCCCGTGCCGGCGCACGCGATGCCGTTATTCGCAAGCATCAGCGTCGTCTTCACGGTCTGCGCTTTGGCGAGCGTGCGCTCGGGCGTGGCTGCTTGAAAGGACGCGTCGCGCCCGCACAGCTGCCCGGTGGCGGTGACGATGATCTTCTTCTTGTCCTCACTGTCGCGGAACCAGAGCGTCACCACGTCGCCGTCGTGGAGCATTCTCGCCGGCGTCGGGAAGAGCGTCTGCTCGCCGGTGAGCGAGATGGGGTTGCCCTCGAGGGACACCGTATCGATCCGCACCTGATCGAGCGCGCCGGTGACATCCAGCGTGATGTCGAGGGCGGTGGTCTTTTCGTTTCCGCAGCCGGCGATCAGAACCGCGGACGCGACAAGCAGCGAACGCACCGAGGACGACGCGATCTTCACGGCCCCTTGTCCCTCAGGTCCAGCGCCCCTAGGTTGCCCGATGTCGGCCCGTTGTCGCGCAGCACGAGGAACGCCACGACGCCCGCGGCGGCGACGCCCGCGACCACACCCCAGAACCAGACGCGCGTGTAAAACGCGCCGCCGTCGTCGCGGTTCGCGCCGGACGCCGTCACGGTGGGCGGACCGACAAGCGGCGCTGGCGCGCTGTCGGCGGGTGGCGGCGCGGCGGGAGGTGGCGCCGTTGCCGGCGGCGGCGCTGACTTCGTCTTCTGGAGCTGCTCCATCTCGGCGATGTAGCCCTCGATCTCCTTGCGCTGATCGGGCGTTAGCTCGTGCGCCTTGCGGAGGTACTCGCGGAAGCTGCTGATCGCCTTGTCGGGGTTGCCCAGGTTCTGGTGGCAGCGCGCGATGTTGCGCAGGTAGGTCGGGTGCATCGTCTCGGCGTAGAGGCGCGCGTAGATCTCGAGCGCCTCTTTGTATTCGCCCGCCGCGAAGTGCGTGCGCGCCTTCAGCTCGGCGCCGTCATCGCCCGCCGCGAGCGCCGACCCCGGCCCCGCCAACGCCAGCAGCACAACCATGATCGTCAAGAGACGCACGACGCGTGATCCTCGTGCAGCGGCGTCTCGAAATCAACGACGCAATGAGGTCAGAGCGGAACGGGCTCGGACTTCGGCGAGGGCTTGGGCGAAGGCGCGGTCGGCGGAGCCTTCGCGCCGGGCGGGCGCGCCGCCGGACCGTGCTTCGCCTCCTTGTGCTTGAGCGGCTCGGCCTGCGCGCTCTTGTGCAACGTGAACGACAGATCGACGCCGCGATCCAGCGGCACCGTCACGGCCTCGGTGCGGTAGCCGTCGAGCTCGATGCGCAGCTTGCGTACGCCGTCGCCGCTGGGCCAGTTCTCGCGGAACGGCGTCATGCCGATGACGGCGCCGTCCTTCTCGCGCACGACGCGCGCGCCGGATGGATCGGACACGATCGCGGCCGTCACCGTCGCCGGGGCCGCCTTCGCGGGCGGCGCTTGCGTCGCGGCCGCTGTCGCCGGCGTCGGGTTCGCAGCCGCGGTCGTCGCCGGCGCGACGGTGACGGTGTCCGACGAGCGCGGCATCCACGAACCGCGCGTCAGCGCGGCGACGGCGACGATCGCCAGCGCACCCGCCACGATCGCCGGAACTTTTCGCCCGCGCGATCGCGGCGTCACGTCGGTCGCCAGCGCGCCGGTGCCGGCCTGCGTGAACGTCGTCGGCGTCGGCGGTGCGGCCGCGGGCCGCGGCGTGCGCGCGGTCGGCGCCGTCACGCGCGCCGGCGGCGTCGGCCGTCCCGTCAGCGCCGCGTGAACGTCTGTCATCGTGCTGATGCGCTCGTCGGGCTCCTTGGCGAGACACCACAGGATCAGGCGCTCCAGATCTTCCGGCACCGTCGGCTCGATGGTGCGCGGCGCCGGCGGCGGCGCGCTGATATGAAGGTGAACCATCTCGCCGAAGCCCTCCGACACGAACGGCGGCCGCCCGCACACCATCTCGTAGAGGATCACGCCCAGCGCGTAGATGTCCGTGCGGTGATCGATCTCGCGCGTGCCGCGGCACTGCTCGGGCGACATGTACGCGGGCGTTCCCATCACCGAGCCGGTCCGCGTGCGCACCGAGCTGGTGTTCGATCCCTGTCCCTGCAGTCCGAGCTTGGCGATGCCGAAGTCCAGCACCTTCACCAGCTCGGACGATG
>DATMZL010001175.1:0-6357 GCA_035607075.1 Polyangia bacterium | reverse complement strand
CGAGCAAGTCTGGCTGCTCGTGCAACGTCGGTACGGACGCGCCGGCGTCGTGGCTCACCTGGCCGTTGCTCCTCCTCGCCAGCGCCCGGTGGCGGCGGCGACGGCGGCGCTGACGATCAACATGGGAACCCTGACAGGGTTCCCATACCCTCCCGCGATGTTGCGGCGCTGGCGATCAGCCTTCGGTCGGTCGCACGTCGCGCACGTCGACCAGGCTGCGACGGCGACGGATCCCGAAGTCGAGCAGCGCGGGCGCCAGCGCGATCGCGGCGCCGATGCAGGTCACCTCCCCGATCAGCGCGGCGAGGCCGAACGAACGGATGCCCTGGTTCGCCGAGAACAGCAGCGACGCGTAGCCGACGACGGTCGTGAACGAACAGAGCGCCACCGCGGGACCCGCGGCGGTCAGGATGCGCGCCGCCGATCCCCTCCCCTCGCTGCGGTGGCGCGCGGCGATGTTCACCGAGTAGTCGATCCCGATCCCGATCGTGATCGGCAGCGCGACGAAATCGAGGAAGTTGATGCGGATGCCCAGCAGGCTGGCCGCGGTGAGCAGCAAGAACACGCCCGAGGCGCCACACAGCAGCGTCACCGCCGCCTGGCGCGTGGCGCCCAGGATCAAGACCACGACGATCGCGGCGCCGATCGCCGCCACCAGCGACGCGCGCGGGCCGTCGCGATTCACGGACTGCACGATGTCGTGCTGGACGAACGCGTTGCCGCCCACGACCACGTCCGCGCCGAGGCCGACCCCGCGGAACGTGCCGACGAACCGCTCGAGATCCTCCGTGCGCCAGAGGTCGAACCCCGGACCGACGTTGGCGATCACGAGGCGCCCGCGCGTCCCGTCGCGCTCCGTGAACGGCCACGCGATCTCGGGCGGCACGTCGCCGTCCGCGATCCGCGCGACCTCCGCCGGCGGCTTGAGATCGCGCGCCGCCGCGCGCTCGGCGTCGTTCATCGTCTCCAGCGTCTGCCGCGTGAGCAGCTTGCGCACGTCCGCGAGCAGCGCGACGCGGTCGTCCTGATCCGGCGGGACGAGATCGTCCAGCGTCGTCACGCGCGCGAACAGGCGCTCGCCGGCGGGCTTGCCCCGGTCCGCCGCGCGCAGCTTCTCCGCCACCTCGCGGGCCCGCGCCCGCGTCGGCAGCGCGATCACCGTGCCCCCGGAGATGCCGCGGCCGAACGCGCGGTCGATGGTCTCGTTCCAGCGCCGCGTCTCCTTCATCTCGGGTCCGCTCGAGCGCAGGTTCTTGAAGTCGTTCTCGAACGGATCGCTCGAGACGTACTGGCAAGCGCCGATGCCCGCCCCGACCACGGCCACGAGCAGCGTCAACACGATCGCGGGCCGCCGCCGCGGCGCCAGGCGCGCGAGGCCGCTTCCGAGCCGCGCCGGCGAGCGCCCGCCCGCGATGCCGCGCCGCTCGAACGCCGCCAGCGCGGCCGGCAGCACCAGGAACGTGGCCGCCCAGCAGAAGAGGATCCCGACGCCGCCGATCAGGCCGAAGTGGCGGAAGCCGCGAAAGTCCGTCGCCAGCAGCGACGCGTACGACACCGACGCCGTCAGCGCCGCCGCCAGCGTCCCGCCCAGGCTGCCCTGCACCGCCGCGCCCAGCGCCGCCACCGGGTCGTCGGTCGCGCGCCGCTCCTCGAAGTAGCGCGCGAGCAGGATGATCCCGAAGTTGATGCCGTTGCCGACGACGATCGGCGCCAGAAACGCGGTCGCGAGGTTCAGGTGACCGACGCCCAGGCGCGCGAACGCGAACGTCGCCAGCGCGCCGAGCGTCAGCGCGCCCAGCAGCGCCGTCACAGCGGCCGTCGACGCGAAGAACAGCAGCATGGCGATCGCGACGATCGCCACCGTGAACACCGTCGAGCGCAGCATGCCGCCCAGCAACGCCTTCTGTTCGGTGGCGGTGTTGATGACGTCGCCGGTGATCCCGACGCGGACGGCGCCGCCGCTGGCGCGCCGGGCCTCCTCGGCGGCACGCTCGGCGGCCGCGATGACGGGCGCGTTGCGCGACACCTCGCCGGCCGGGAACCGCGTCCGCGTGACGACGATCTGCAGGCGCTCGTCCTTCGAGACCAGCGGCGTCGGATGGGCCGCGCCCGCCTTGGCCGCGGCGAGCTGCTCCTGGAGATCGCGGAGGCGATCGCCCAGCGTCGGTCCGGCCGGTCCGCGCGTCGCGGCGCCCGCACTACCGTCGTCATCCAGCGACACGAACAGCGGGTTCAGGCGCGCCTTGCGCTCCGCGAGCTCGTCGCGGATCGCCGTCAGATCCGCGGTCGGGACCAGCATGTGCCGGTGGTCCCAGGCGAAGCGATCGCGGGCGCCGGTGTCGGCGCTGACGCCGATGATCTGGTCTGCGGGCAGCGCGGCCAGCCGATCGCGCACGAGGCGCGCCGCGTCCGAGCGCCGCTGGACGTCGTCCGATTCGATCGCGACGATGACCGTCCCGAACACCTGGGCGCGCGCCTCCAGCGTGTGCAGGTCGCGCACCGATTGTGTGCCGGGCGGCAGCAGGTACGACATGTCTCCGTACAGCGGGAGCCGCGCCGCCAGCGGCGCCGCCACGATCCCGACGAGCAGCGCCGACCAGAGGATCGGCCGCCGGCGTCGCGTCGCCCAGCGGGCCCAGCGGAGGCCGAGTGATGTCTTGTTGGAGCGATCGGAGAGCGAGCGGTGCACGCTGCTCCCTTGTGCAGCCGGTGTGCCACGGTCGCGATCGGCGCACGACGCCAGCGCGCGGCGCGCGGGTGTCGAATTACGAACACGCGGCGGTCAGAACCAGCCGCCGATCGTGCTGGAGGCGCCCAGGAATCGCCGGCGATTGGACGCGCTTCCGACAGAGTGGAGCACGTCGACGTAGGCGTCCGGCCCGAAGCCGATGAAGAAATGCCGCGCCGGGTGAAACAGGAAAGGCGCCTGCACCTCGATGAAGACAGCGTCTTCCTTGAAATGCGAAGAAGGACCGATCGGCATGACGACGCCGTCGAGGGTGACCGTGAAACCGGAAGACGGCGCTGAGTACGACAACCAGTTACGCCAGGCGCCGACGGCGAGCTTCGGCCAGAACGACACCTGCCGCGCCAGCCAGAAATTCTGCCCGACCCGCAAAGTCACCCCCAGCGAAGTGCTCGTGGCGTCGACGCCACTGGCCGACGTGCTCGTGCCGTAACGGACGAATGCCGTGACGCCCTGCGAGAAGTTCGGCGCGGCGAAGTAATCGAACGCGGGCTCCACGCTGATGTTCGTGTTCGAGCTGTTGCCGGAGTCGAAGCCCAGGTGCCCGACGCTGGCGCTGAGCGCGCCGTTCAGCGCCACCTGTCCCGGGTCGCCGAACCGGGGATCGGCGTTGCGGAGGACCGGCGCGTCGGGATCGGCCGCCGGGACGGGCGCGGTGGGGGCGCCGTCCGGAAGCGGTGTTGCCGCCGGCTGCGCGACCAGCGGCGGCGGTGCGGACGCGGGCGGCGGCGCGGCCGGGATTGTCGCGCGCGGTGTCTCCTCCGTCGCGGCCGGATCGACGGCGGGCGCTGCCGTCGCGGGTGGTTCCTCGGCGGTCGCCGCGCCTTCGCGACAGAGCGCGGCTGCAAGAAACAACGCTGTGCGGAGGTTGGCCATGGTCGCGGCCAGCCAACCAGAACGCTCCGACCTCGTCAAACCGGCGACGCGCGCTCCGCGTCGCCGTTGATGCCCTTAGATCTTGCCGTCGGGGAAACCGCAGGCGACCAGCGCAGCGGAAGGATCGAAGCCGGTGCAGCTCATTGTCGGCATCGCGGCCGCCGGGACGCCCTTCAAGAAGCAAGTGCACGCGCCCGAGGTCCCATCGCACCGCACGCGGTAGTCGGTGCCGTCGGGGCAGACCTCCATGACGCCGCACGGCTGACCCGGCTGCGCGGCCGGCATCGGCATCACCTGGCAGGGCCCGGTCACGGGACCGCCCGTGCCGCCGGTGCCGGTCGTTCCACCCGTGCCGCCACCACAGGGTCCGCACGCCAGCGTTCCATCCGCGCCGCACATGCAGTCCATGCACATCCCCGTCGGTCCCGGGGCACTGCAACGGAAGTTCGGCGCGCACGCATCACCCGCCACGCACGTTCCACCCGTCATTCCACCGGTGCCGCCGTCCGGCTTGGTCCCGCCGCACGGCGCGCAGGCGAGCATCCCGTCCGCGCCGCACATGCAGTCCATGCACATCCCCGTCGGTGACGGTCCGCTGCAACGGAAGCCTGCCGCGCACGCGTCGCCTGCCGTGCACGTTCCACCGGTCATTCCACCGGTGCCACCGGTGCCGCCCGTGCCACCCGCGTCCGGCTTGGTGCCGCACGGCACGCACGACAGCATCCCGTCCGCGCCGCAAATGCACTCCATGCACATGCCGCTCGAATCCGCGCCACCGCAGCGGAAGCCCGGCGTGCACGCGTCGCCCGCCGCGCACGTTCCACCGCCCGTCATGCCGCCCGCGCCACCCGTGCCGGTGGTGCCACCCGCATCCGGCTTGCCGGCGCACGGCGAGCACATCAGCGTTCCGTTCGCGCCGCACGCGCAATCCGTGCATGCGCCGCTCGAATCGGCACCGCCGCAGCGGGAGCCCGGCGTGCATGCCGCGCCCGCCACGCACGTTCCGCCGCCCGTCATGCCGCCGGCGCCGGCGCCGGCGCCGCCCGTACCCGTCGTCGCGCCCGCGCCACCGCCGTCGGGCTTGTCGCACGGCGAGCACACCAGCGTTCCGTTCGCGCCGCACATGCAATCCATGCACGCGCCGCTCGAATCCGCGCCGCCGCAGCGGTAACCGGCCGTGCACGCCGCGCCCGCCGCGCACGCTCCGCCGCCGGTCATGCCACCCGCGCCGCCCGTGCCGCCGCCCATTCCGGCGTCCGCCGCGGGCACACCGCCGTCCGCGGTTCCCGACGGGCCGCTGCCGCCGCCGCGCGTGACCGGGAGCGTCCCGCCCGCGAAGCAGCAGGTGGCCTCGAACCCGTCCGCCGTGTCGGTGCACGAGCTGGCCGTCGCGCCGACGTAGTTCGCGCAGGGGTTGCCGTCGCTGCAGCGAGGCGGCGGCGGACAGTTGGCGCCGCCCGTCGTCCCGGCCGGACCGTCGGCACACGCGCGTCCCGCGCCCGTCTTCACGCACACCGGCGCCGACGGCGCGAAGCAGCACGCCCCCGTGAAGCCGTTCGCCGTGTCCTTGCAGTTCTGGAGCGTGGCGCCCGGATAACCCGCGCACGCCATCGCCGCCGTCGCGCAGGTGGGCGGCGGCGGGCAGGTCGAGCCGCCGGCTGGCGCGCCGTTCGGCCCGGTCGCGGTGTCGCAACCGGCGCTCGCGCCTCCGATCGCAAAGCAGATGGGAGCGTTGGACGGGAAGCAGCACGCGGCCGAATAGCCCGTCGCGCTGTCGACGCAGCTGTCCATGGTCGCGCCCGGATATTGCGAACAGACATACGTCGCGGCCGCGCAGGTCGGAACCTCGCATGCCGCCGCCATGGTGCCGTCGGCGGGCGGCTTGGTGCCGCCGCCGGCGCTGGCGTCGACGCCCGGCGTTCCCGTGTCCGTGCACCCGAACGCGGTCTGCACGGTCGCGCAGGTCTTGCCGACCTCCTCGGTGACGACCGCGTAAGGTGACAGGTGCGTCGTCACACCCGAGACCGTCTTCGCCTGCGTGTCGACGACCGCGCCGGGGAGCAACTGCCACGCGCCGCCGGCGAACGTGGCGACGCGCAGCGACGATGCGGCGGCGCCGTTCAGCGCCGCGGCGTCGTAGTGCAGCGTCAGCGTCACCGGCATGGCGAACTGCGTGCCCGTCGGGCCGATCTCGTAGACTGTCCCGACCGCGCCGGTCGCGGGCGCGGCGGCGGGCTCCGTCGTGATCGTGACGTCGGCCGGCAGCGCGCCCGCCGGAATGTTGACGGCGAGGTTGCCGTCCGACGACGACACCGCGCCGCCCGACGGACCGACAAGCTTCATCGTCGGCATTCCGCCGCCCGGAGGTTGTTTGCTCGAGCCGCCGCCACCGCAGGCGGCGGCCGTCAGCGTCAACGCACATAACATAGACGTGTGAGATCGGAGGGCGCGCATGGCCAATACCAATCGGGCTCTCCTTCGGAGAATTGAGCTCAGCCGCACCGACGAGGTCGGCGTCAGAAGCGCGTCGCGATCAGAAGGACGTCGTGGTCAGGAACGCGTCGCCGTCACGAACACGGCTTGATGAGGAACTTCCAGGTGCCGCCTTCGCACGAGTACGTCGACGGGTTGTTGGCGGCGCAAGGACGAAAGTCGTAGCTGCACTTCTGGCCGGCCTGCGTGCACGCGCTATTCACCGCCGGTACCGTCTGCGGGCAGCCCGCCGGCGCTGTTCC
>DATMZL010000671.1:0-2829 GCA_035607075.1 Polyangia bacterium | reverse complement strand
CATCGTCGACCGCGCGCTGCGCTTCGACACCCAGCCGGACAGCGACACGAAGCCGCGCCCGAAAATCTCCTCGATCCCGAGGCCGGCGTTCCCTTCGTACGATCCGGTTCCCGTGCTGGACGTCGCGAGCGGGTCGTCCGCCTCGTCGACCGGCTGCCCGGTCGGGAACGAGACGCCGGCCAGGATCGCAACGCCGGGCCAGGAGCCGCGTGTGCCCGCGTAGATGGCGTCGTAACGGAAGCTGGCGGCCACGTCGCCGAGCCCGCCGCCGAAGCCGGACACGCCGGGCTCCGCGCGCGCCGTCTGGACGAAAGGCGCGGACAGCGCGATCTGAAACCGCGAGCCGAGACGGAGCGCGCCGAACAAATCCTCTTCGAAGCCGACCTCGCGGCGGCCCGCCGCCGACATCGCGAAGCTTCCCGTCCCGCTGAAGGCGCCCATCACCGAGCGCGCGCGCATCTGGACGCCCACGGCGTGATCCTCGAACGTCCGCAGGCGCGCCGGCGTCACCAGCCCGGTACCGACGCAGCACGCTTGCGCGGCCGCGGCGCGCGGGTACGCCGCGACGGCGGCGCCGAGCGCGATCGCCGCGACGGCGATCGCCGCCGCGCGCTCACGGGATCTCGAAAGCAGCCTTCGCGGTGTCATCGACGGTTCCGCTCATGGTCATGCGCAGCTCCCACGATCCCGGCATGAACAGGTAAAGCGGCGTGGCCAGGAAAACACCCGGCGCTGTCTCCGTGACGGTGGGATCGACGGACGTGCCGTGCCCGTGCGCGGGCATCCACGGAACCACCGTCAGAGCCAGCCCCGAGGCGTCGCCGCCGGTCGCGTCCTTGAACGACAGCTGCGCGGCGGCGGTGCCCGCGGACGGCGGGTCCGGCGAGAAACGAACCTCGATCGTCAACGCGCCCGAATCGGAAGCGATCGTTTGATCGGGCTGCGCGCTGAACGCCGGCGGCTGGTCCGTCGGCGCCGGTTCGACGCCGCAACCGACGGCGCCAGCAGCCAGCATCAGGGCGATCTTCCAAGCGCCGCGCATCGAGGGTGACTGTGGGCCGGCGGGCGCGCGATAGGAATGCGAAAAAAGTTCGCACGTAGGGCAATCCCGGACAATTACGGACTGCCCCGTAGGGCCTCGAGCCAACACCCGACGGCGCGCGGCACGGTTCATGGCTAGGTTTCGCGATGAGCCGGGGTGCGTCCGGGGAGGGTGGGGATGGGGAAAGCGAATTCATTCGGATTCGTCGGGGCTCTCGTGGCGATGTTCGGTCTGTCGTGGGCGCTGTCCGCGTGCGGCGAGGTGACGGGGAACGGCAGCGAGGAGACGCAGGCGTGCGCGAAGAAGGCTTGCCACGGCGCTGATTGTCCACCGCCCGGCGATGGCGGCCACGGAATGGCCGGCGCGGGTGACGGATGTTCGTCGCCGAGGGACGGGTCCGCCGGCAGCGGTGGCACCACGGGCACGGGCGGTGCCGTCGTTCCGGTCGCGACCGATCTCGCCGAATTTCCCTGCACGGTCTGTCGCAAGGCGGAGAACTGCTGCAAGGCCGAAGGGCTCACCGACTGCGGCTACACCGCCGCGTGCACGAACGCGCCGAACGCGGACCAAATGCAGTACTACCTCGCGCTCTGCCGCGCGATGCTGGAAGCGTCCGCCGGATCGAAGAAACCTCCGGACGTTTGTGGATTGTAGTCGGCCGACCGACTGAAGTCAGGACGGCTCCTCGGTTGGTCCGCCCGCGTCGGTCGCTACCCTGCAAACAGGGTCGGAAGGAGGACGCGGGGTGGAACAGCGCAGGACATGGAAGAGCTTTGGGTGGGAACGGCCGCTGCTTTTGATCGGAGCGCTCGCGGTCGGCGTGTTCGTGGCGGTGAACTCGTGCGACAGCGACAAGACGGGGGCGCTCGGTCCGGGCAACGCCGGCAGCGTCGGTGGCATCCCGTCCGCGTTCGCGGGCGACGAGGTGATCGCGACCGCGGCGCAGTCGCTCGCGAACGGGCGCAAGACCTTCCGGTTCGAAACGTTCGGTGATCAGGCGTTCTGGGGCGACACGCTGAAGTTGCACCAGGCGATCGCGGGCAGCGCGAACGGCGGCGTGGGCCCCGGCGTCAGTCCCAAGACGGCGCTCTCGGTCGGGTTGAAGGTCGACGCGGACGCGGTCCCGGCCGACGTCGCCGCAGGAATCAAGAACGGGACGGTCAACCTCGACGATCCGGCGACGACGCTCGCGCTGCTCAAGCTGAACGCGGTCGTCGGTGTGACCGGGTTCTTCTCGAGCACGGGCGGGTTGCAGTCGATGGGTATCCAGTGCTCGCTCTGTCACTCGACCGTCGACGATTCGTTCGCGCCCGGCATCGGCAAGCGGCTGGACGGCTGGCCGAACCGCGATCTCAACGTTGGCGCGATCATCTCGCTGGCGCCGGACCTGTCGCCGTTCACCGCGGCGTTGCAGGTCGACGAGGCGACGGTCAGGAAGGTGCTGGGCGCGTGGGGCCCGGGCCGTTTCGACGCCGAGCTGATGATGGACGGGCAAGGCTTCCGTCCCGACGGCAAGACCGCGGCGGTGCTGCTGCCGGCGGCGTTCGGGCTGGCGGGCGTCGGCCTGCACACGTACACGGGCTGGGGCTCGGTCACGCACTGGAACGCGTTCGTCGCGAACCTGGAGATGATGGGGAAGGGGACGTTCTCCGATGCGCGCCTGAACAACCCGACGAAGTTCCCGGTCGCGACGCGCAATCACTTCTTCCACGTCGAGCACGATCCCGATCTCGTTTCGGACAAGCTCGGCGATCTGCACCTCTACCAGCTGGCGATCAAGGCGCCGC
>DATMZL010001204.1:0-5218 GCA_035607075.1 Polyangia bacterium | reverse complement strand
CCGTATCGGCGATAGAGCCGGAGAAATACAGACGCCGCTGCATGTCGACGGGGAGCTGACTGTGAACCTGAAACCACCGCTCCGACGGCGAGGTACCCTGGGCCTTGTAAACCGACGTCTCGACGTGAGCGTTAGTAATGGCGGAGAGCGACGTTCGGCCGTCGCCGTCGATCTTCGCCCTCACGAGCGCTCCAACGGCGCCCAATCTCTGTCCGCGAAAGACGTTCGTCGACGTGCGAACCAGCTCGCGCATCCAATCTTCGTCCGTGCCGTCCAGCCGATACGCCGCCTCGACCAGGTCCAGCGCCCGCGCCCACTCCATGGAGACGCATTGTCGCCCCGCGAGTCGGTGAAGCAAGCGGCTCGGAGTTTACGGTGCTGGTCGACGCCATCGTCGGCCGCGCGTGGCTCGTTACAAAATGATGATGTCGCCGCACGATAACTAGCCGTCATCGTTGTCCTAGCGATCTGGCTGTTGCCGGCTGCGTTACATGATGTGGATAGCGACGAACCTCGGCGTTTTGTTATAGCGAAGCCGCTGGACGCCAGAGGAGGCCAACAAACATGAAGGTACGCCTGACGCCGCTTGCTTTGTGCGCCGCCGCGATCGCGTGGTGCGTGACCGGTTGTTCCTCGCCCCGCGGCGAGGCGACGGCGAAGCAGATCGAAGCTCTGACGCAATCTCGAGCCGGTGACGCACCTGCGGTCGAACTGACGGTTCGAGCGGGCGGGCGTTCTGAGGATTTGATCCTCTCGGCGATCGGGTCGATCGCCCAGATCGAGGCCGAGCCCAGCGCGGGCGCCGGCGCGGTGAAGGCGGTCGTCGACTACCGAACTGGTCAGGTGCTGATCGAGCACATCACCGATCAAACCTATAGCGCGACCACGATTACCGAGTACGTGACGCAACAGCAGCCCGCCCTGTCGAGCGAAGGCGCGACGGAGCCGCTACCGAAACCGACCGTTCGTCGCACTGATCTCGAGACGCAGATTGCCGGGCTCGCCGCGCGGGCGTATCTCGCCACGAGCAACGGCACCACGACGCGCCTCTGGTACGCGGAGGACTTGCCGCTGCCACCGCCGAGCGTCCGTCAGCAGCTGGCGGCGATCGGCCCGGTCGCAGCCGAGGAGAGCGGCGGCTCGGACGGCGGCACCCTCCCGCCTTCCGACGACGACAACGATGACGACCGCCAGGGCGATCGCGGCCAGTGCGCGCGAGGGGACCACGGTCCGGTTACGCCCGAAGAGCTCGCCGGGCGGACGATCTTGCGGACCGAATCGCAAGACGCAACCGGGCGGTGGACCATCATCAACGACACACTCGCGGCGAGACGGACGCGTCTCGCGCCGCAGGATCTCGCCGTGCCCGCAGGCTTCACGGTCGTGCCGCTTCCCTCGCTTCCACCAGCGGTCAATCAAGCGTTCAGTGACCCCCTCGCTTGTTCCGCGTCCGGTGACCCGTCGACCCACCTGCCCTACAACGGCGGGGACACGCTTCACGACATCCACGTGTACGTCAACTACTTCGGTCCTGGGTTCGAGACGGCGTTTCTCGCCGATCCGACCGGATTCGACAGCGTCTTCACCGCCGGTCTGTCGCGCGCATTCACCTCGTCGTACCTGAACGGATTGCAGCAGTACGGGGTCCGATCCGGTGAGGTCGTGCAGACTCGAATCTTCCCCTTGGCGCCGCCAGACTCGTTCAACAACAAAGCCACCGATGTAGCGACCGTGATGGGTCTCGAGACGGCCGTCGTTCCGAGCTTGTGGTGGCGGACGGACAAGTTTGCGCCGCTGGTTTTCCTCGTCTTCGACGACAGCGTATCGCCTTCGTCGAGCGGCGCCGGTTATCACCTGGCCGCGCCCTCGAATCCGTGGGTTTACCTCCCGTTCCCGATCAACCTCGCCGCCAATCCACTCATACCGTTCGCCGTCGTCGTGATGCCAGGAGGCGCGCTGTCGGTGACGGCGGCCGCGCTCGGCCAGCGAGACCAGGCGAATTGCGGCGGCAGCTCGTGCGGGCCGATCCAGGCGCTGGACGAGGGGACCCAGGCGCTGTCGCATGAGCTCGTCGAAGCGATCACTGATCCCTTTCCTTTCTCGGGCTGGGCGAACATCTTTCTTTTCCCGGCGTGGCTCGATGGAGAGATCGCCGACATCTGCGACTCGGCGTGTAAGGACGGCACGAATTCGTCACGTATCACGCGTGTCGGCAACACGGTCCTCTCGACATATTGGTCCAATTCGGTCGGGGCATGCGTGCCCGCGTGGCCCCGGATCGCCATCACGATCCCCTCGTCCGGCAGCGAGATCTCGCTGGCCAGCGCGGCCGCAGGAGTCTTCGTCGAGGCCAGCGTATCAAATCCGATCGATCAGGGCGTTCGCTTGGGCACCGCCGTGGACTGGTCTGTGGATGGAAAGTCCGCGGGGCTCATTGACGCGCTTGCCCGGGGAACGGATGTGTCGAGCACGATCATAATTTTCGGAGGCGGGTCGCACACGATTACCGCCCGCTATTATTCGGCGAGCGACTCGATCACGATCAACGTGCGAGACCAAGCTCCGGTGGTGGTGATCGATTCGCCCGCTGATGGGACGACCGTGCCGGTCGGCACGACGATCACGCTCACGGGCCACGGCACCAGCGTGGACCATCCCGATGGCATCCCGGGTGGACTCCTGAACTGGTTCGAGGACGACACTCTGCTCGGCAACGGAAGCACGCTTTCGACGACACTCGATCGACAAGGAAATATCGTGATCGGCCTCAAGAGCCTGGATTTCACACAGCAACTCGCCACGGCGTCGGTCACGCTCCACGTCGTCGAACCGGCTGACGGGCCCAAGGTTCACATCACGAGCCCGACCAACGGTTTTACTCCCGACTGGACCATCACCTCGGCGTGTGACTTCGACGCGCTCACGTGTCCGATCACCGTCACGTTCACGGCGACAGCCTCCAACGCCGACGGCACGCCGATCAGCCCGAGCGAGATTCAATGGAGCGATCCGCAAGACGGCACGCTCGGGACGGGCGCTTCGATCGAGCATACGTTCACGATCCCGGCATGTACCAATTCATCGGCGTCAATGATGGCCTCGGTACTCGGCCCGAATGGGCTCTCCACGGACGCGGTGATCATCTCCTTCATCACCCACGGTTGCTGACGCGGCAGGACCGCGGCACGAGCGGCGCTCGTGCCGCGGCCAACGCGCGCTAACGACCTTCCGGCACCTCTTCGATCGAATCGGTACGTGGTCGAGGGTCTCCAGTCTAGAGCTGGTTGATCGAGACGTAGAAGTAGTAGTCGGCCGAGTACGGGACGCGAAGCAGCGTGTTGACCGTGCTCGCATCGCAGCCGGTCGTCGGCGCCACGCCGCCCGACGTGTTGATGCGCTGGACGAAGGCGATCTCGCTGAATACGCCCGGTCCCGTGGTCGACAGCTCCTTGAGGAGGAGCCACGGGACGGCGTCGGCCCGCGGCGCGTCGACGCGCGCGATCTCGGGCGCCACGACGCTGCTGCCGTCACTCGCTGTCCAGCTCGGCCCGGCGCCGTGCATGGCCACGGGCGCGAAATTCATGTCGTACAGGAGCGCGTCGGGCGCCTTGAATGTCCACGCGTACGTTGTCGTGCCGGCCCCGCCGCTGGCCGCGCAGTTGTAAATCTGCATGCCGATGGCGTGGTCGTGCACCGCGAGCCTGACGTCAGTCGGCGCTGCGATGTCGCTCGGCACCTCGGGCGCCGTCAGCCACGTGGAGGCGCCGCCTCCCACATAGAAGTAATAGTCGGCCGAGTAGCCGGAAGGCGTGTCGGTGCCGACCGTCGTCGCATCGCACCCGGTCGCAGGCGCCCGGCCTCCCGCGGTGTTCAACCGCTGGACGTAGGTGGCGTCGCTCAGCACGCCCGCGCCGCTCGTCGACGTCACGCGCAGCAGAAGCCACGAGATCGCGTCCGCCGCCGGCGCGTTGAGCTCCGCGACCTTGGCGGCGTTCGCGACGCTGCCGTCGCGCCAGGTCCAGCTGGGGCCGGCGCCGTGCGTCCCGACCTGCGTGCCGCTCGAATCGTAAAGCTTGGCGTCGGGAGCCTTGAACACCCACGCGTAAGTCGTCGCGCCTGCATCGGCACCCGCGCCGCCATCCGCGTTGGTCCCGCCGCTGGCCGTGCACGTGTAGATCTGCGCGCCCACGGCGTGCGCGTGGAGCTTTACTGTTGCGCCGGCGGGCGGTGCGAGCGCGGGCGGGAATGATGGGGGCATCAACCAGGTCGTGTCCGCGCCGCCGCCCGCGCCGCCGCCACCCGCTCCCGCGCTCGACGTGGCGCCACCCGACGAGCCTCCGGATCCGCCCGCCGTCCCCGTACCGTACGACCCAGCGACCGCCGCGGCCGTGCCCGCGGCGCCAGATGGGCTGGCACCGCCGGTCGCGGGCTCACCACCCGCGCTTCCACTGGCGCCTCCCGCGGCTCCAGCGTCTCCGGTAGGAACACCGCCTTGATTTGTCGTGCCGCACCCGCTGCTCGCGCAGCCGGTGGCCAGCAGCATCGTCATCATCACTCTGCGTCCGATTCGTGCCGTCATGTTCGTAGCCTCCGTTCAGTTGATCGGGACTACGGCGCCGCCTCCGGTTCGTTTCAACGAATGCGCCGCACGTTCGCGGAGAGAATTCGCGAGACTTTTCTCGATCTCGCCCGTATGAGGGGATATGCCCCCGACGTCCGAGCGCCCCGCAGGGCCCGACAATCGGGTGGCGAACGAGGCGATGGACCGCTATGCGGACGGCGACGCGTCGGCGTTTCCCATCCTCTATGACGCCATCGCGCCGCGCATCGAGGGCCTCGTGAGACGGAGGACCAGCGACGCCTCACGCATCGACGACATCGTGCAACAGACGTTCGAGCGCATTCACCGCGCGCGCGGCACGTTCATCCGCGGTTCGGACGTCCTCTCGTGGGCGTTCAAGATCGCGCGCAACCTGTGCGTGGACCTCGGCTCCCAGGGATGGCGCGAGCGGCCCGCGGACGGAGAAGCCTCCAGCGATCCGATCGCCAAGGCGGTTGCCGAAGTGGTCGACGCGGAGCGCATCGCGACGGCGCGCGAGACGCTGGGACGTCTCGTGCGCGCCTTCCGCGCCCTGCCGGAGCCGCAACAGCTGGCGCTCGAGCTGGTGCGGGTGGAGGGCTTCTCGATGGCGGTCGCCGCCGAGAACCTGGGGGTCAC
>DATMZL010001113.1:0-2635 GCA_035607075.1 Polyangia bacterium | reverse complement strand
GCGGTTGCTGTGGCGTCGCGCGCGGGGTCGCCCCCGGGTCGGCGGTCCGCAGCGGCGGCGTGTAGCCGCGGACGCGCGCCGGCGGCAGCGGCGTGTTTGGCGGCGGCGTCGCGCTGGGATCGCGCACGGCGGGCCGGCTGCCCGACTGTCGGGCCGCGGCGGTGCGCAACGGCGTGGGCGCGCGCGCCGGCGTTCGCGCCGGTGTCGGCGTCGGCGCGCGCGCGGGCGTTCGTGCTGGTGTCGGCGCGCGCGCGGGCGTTCGCGCCGGGGTGAAGTTCCGCTTCGCAGGCGGCGTCGGGCCGGGGTCGGCGAGGTGCACCGTCTTGCGCACGGTCGGGACGGGCGCGGGCGTCGCGGGCGCCGCGAACGCTTCTTTCAGCGCTTCGGCCTCCGGGCCCAGGCGGATCACCTTCGATCGCTCCGTCATCAGCGTGCGCGCGCGGCGCGGCGCCGTGACGACGCCCAGCAGGGACGCGAGATCGCTGGCGCCGACCGCGACGCTGAGATCGCCGAGCACGTTGCGGATCTCCGCGCCGAACGTGGAGGCGTCGGGAAAGCGTTTGGCCGGATCCGCGGACAGCGCGCGATCGAGCAGGCTCTCGACCGCGGCCGGAAGATCGGGGCGCACCTGCCGCGCCGACGGCACCACGCCGGACGCGACCTGGCTCCAGCCCGCGACCTCGTCGGTGATCTCGCGCAGGCGCTTTCCGGTCAGCAGCTCGAACAAGATCGCGCCCAGCGAAAAGATGTCCGTGCGCCGATCGAGCTGCGCCTGATTCGCCTGCTCGGGCGACATGTACGCGAGGTTTCCCTTCAGGCTGCCGACGACCGAACGATCGTGGCGGCGCTTCGCCAGCCCGAAGTCCGAAAGCTTCACCTCGCCGGCGAACGAGATCAAAACGTTCGACGGCGTCACGTCGCGATGGATGAGGCCCAGCGGCTGTCCGTCCGGACCGCGCAGCTCGTGCGCGAAGTTCAGGCCCTGCGCGATCTCGGCGGCGATGTGCAGCGACAGCGCCTCGGGGATGATCTCACCGGCGCCATGGATCTGCTCCATGATGACGCGCAGGTCGTACCCCTCGACGTACTCGAGGACGATGAAGTACTCGCCGTCTTCGGAGATCCCGAGATCGTGGATCTGGACGATGTTGCGATGCGAGAGCGCGGAATGGATGCGCGCCTCGGTGAGCAGCATCTTGACGAAGCGCTCGTCCTCCGCGAGGTCGGGGAGGATGCGTTTGATCGCGACGAGCTTCTCGAAGCCTTCGGCGGCGACGACGCGTCCTTTGAAAACCTCGGACATACCGCCGACGGCGATCTGCTCGAGCAGCTCGTACTGGCCGAACTTCATGAAGGCGGCCCATCAGGGTAATCCGAACGATGTCCCGGGTCTACGGGTGGTCGTTCGGGCGGCCGGGCGGCGCCGTGGCGGTCACCGAACCTCGACCGAGGTGCGGTAAAACGGGTTCGGATCGACGGTGACGTTGCACGGGGCGACGCAGACGTCGTGCCACGCGAGATGCGGTTGCGGTTGCGGGCAAACGGAAATGGGCCCGCGCTTCAGCAGTTGCGGGTTGTTCTCGGGTTCCGGGACGGTCTGCTGTTGCCGATTCGACGGCGGTCGCATCGCCGCTGCAGCTGCATGTTCGGGCGATCGACCAGCAGGAAAACGCGCGGCCCCGCGCCCGGCTGCTCCGCCGGTGGCGCTTGCGGCGGTGGCTCGTCGCGATCGGCGGTTCGCCGGCGGACACATCACCGAACCTGAACCGAGGTGCCGCTGGCGAACATCACGATTCCGATGATCTCCACCACGGCGCCCGCGCCTATGAAGACGAGGCCGATGTTCCGGACGGTGTCGCTGAAGCCGGTGCTGCCGCTTCCGGTTTGCGCTTCGGTGTCACGGAAGGCCTGCGAGAACTGCCAGTAGATGAGGCCGTACAACGCGGCGACGCCGCCGCCGATCATCATGCCCAGGCCGGCAAAGTGCTTCACCCTCGAGCCGACCTGCGCGTCGATATATACGTCTCCCGAACCGCGCGGCAGCTGAAACGTCTCGGAGGCGATCGACTCGCCACCGCCTATCCTATACAGGCCCGCCGGATCTACGACCACCCCGCACGGGGCGATACAGATGTCGCGCCACAGGAGCGGCGTGTGCTGTTGCAGCCGGGCGTGCGGATTGTCGGTCTGCAACGTCACGCGCGGTCCCGGCGCCGGCGGCTGCGTCATCGGTTGTTGCAGCGGCGGCGGCCAGGCTCCCTGCGCGAGGAACGTCTCGTCGGCGTGCGCGGCGCGCGCGGTGAGCAGTGCGACGGCGGCCAGACCGATGACGACGCCCCACCGCTGCTTCATGCGCGGAGCCTAGCTCGACCTCACGCGCGCCGACAACAGTCGCACGCCGACGTGGCGCGGCGGCCCCGCAACCGTGGGGCGCGCGGCAACTACTCGTTGTCTTCGTCTTCGGGCGCGGCCAGCACCAGCCCGGCGACCGGACGGGGCAACGGCTCGCGAGACGCGTCCTCGGGATTCGCTTCGTCGGTGTCGAGCGCGAACTCTTCAGCCGCGCTGGTCTCGACGAACGGGCCACCGAGCTCCTCGGGCACGATCTGATCGTGATCCTCTTCGACCTCCATGC
>DATMZL010000799.1:0-9334 GCA_035607075.1 Polyangia bacterium | reverse complement strand
ACGTCGGCGGCAAGCCGGAGAACTCGACGCTCGCGTTCGTGCCGATCTGCTTCGAGCTGACGGTGCTGATCGGCGGGCTCGGCACGGCGGGCGCGTTCTTCCTGCGCGCCCGCCTGTTCCCCGGCAAGCGCGAGCAACTGCCCGTCCTGGGCGTGACGAACAACGTGTTCGCGATCGTCACGTACGCGCCGCCAGAGCGGAACGACATCGAGCTCGCCCGGCGGATCATGATCGAGAACGGCGCCGACGAAGTCGAAGAACGGGAGGGGGAGTCGTGATCGCGCGCAGCCGCCCGAACGTCCCGCTCGCCGCCGTGCTGACCGCCGCCGTGTCGGCCCTTGTCGGCTGCGGCGCGTCCGGGAACGAGCGCGCGCGCGAGTACATGCCCGACATGGCGCGCGGCCCCGCCTACAAGGCGTTCGCACCCAACACGGCGACGCGCAACGGCTTGACGCTGCAGGCGCCGGTGCCGGGCACGATCGCGCGTGGTCACCTCGCATTCCAGAACCACTTCGGCGCCGGCGAGGAGGAAGCGGCGCGCGCGGGCCGCGAGCTGACGAACCCGCTGCGCCAGTCGGCCGCCACGATCGAGGACGGCCGCGGTCTCTACCAGACGTACTGCCTCGTCTGCCACGGCACGAACGGGAAAGGCGACGGCCCGCTTGTCGTCGCCGGCAAGATCCCGACGCCGCCCGCGTATTCATCCGACCGCGTGGCGGCCTTCCCGCCCGGGCGCATCTTCCACGTCGTCACGATGGGCACCCAGAAGATGCCCTCGTACGCGGCGCTGCTGACGCCGGACGAACGCTGGAAGGTGGTCTCCTACGTCAGCGGCACGCTGCAGAACGAGAAAGGCAAGAAAGGACGGGCGGCGCCATGACGGATCGCATCTTCGCGAACCTGCTGCTCGACGGTTTCTACGCGATGACGTTGGGTGTGTCGGCGATGTTCTTCATCGCCACGCAACGGGCGACCAGCGCGCGCTGGTCGGCCGGCCTGCGCCGCGTCCCGGAGGCGCTCATGTGCGTGCTGCCGGTGTTCGTGCTGCTGATGATCCCGCTGGTCGCGTTCGAAGGGCCGCGGACGGCGCTGTTCGCGTGGAGCCGGCCGGGCGCGTTCGCACACGCGCCGGCGATCGCGGGCAAGGCGCAGTACCTGCGCGCGTCGTTCGTGTTCGCGCGCATGGCGGGGGTGTTCGTGGTGTGGCTGCTGTTCGCGTGGGCGTTTCGGCGCGCCTCGCTGGCGCAGGACGCCGCGACGGGCGCGGGCCTGCGCATGCACCGGCGCCTCGATCGCCTGGGCGCCGCGTTCATCGTCGTCTTCGCGCTGACGATCACCGCCGCCGCGTGGGACTGGCTCGCGTCGCTGGATCCCAGCTGGTCGAGCACGATGTTCGGCGTCTACATCTTCGCCGGCGTGTTCGTCGGCGGCATCGCCGCGATCACGCTGGCCACCGTCGTGCTGATGCGCCGCCAGCCGCTGCGCGCCGCCGTCGGCGAGGCGCAGCTGCACGACCTCGGGAAGATGCTGTTCGCGTTCTCGATCTTCTGGACGTACATCTGGGTGTGCCAGTACCTGCTGATCTGGTACGGCAACATCCCCGAGGAGATCGGCCACTTCATCACGCGCACGAACGGGGGCTGGCTGCCGCTGTTCGTCGCCAACGTGTTGATCAACTTCATCGTCCCGTTCCTGGGCCTGCTGTCCGTGCGGGCGAAGACCGACCCGCGCCGGCTCGCGCTGATCTCGGTGACCGTGCTATTCGGCCGCTGGCTGGACCTCTACCTCGTGATCATGCCGTCGGTCGCGCCCGAGCCCCGGTTCGGTCCGATCGAAATCCTGATCGCCGCCGGTTACGCGGCGCTCGTGGTGCTGTTGTTCCGCTTTCACGTGCGGCGCGCGCCGCTGGTTCCGAAGAACGATCCGGTGCTGGTCGCCGACGCGGCCGCCCCGCACTCCATCGCCGGGAGGCACGCGGCATGAACGCGAAACGAACCGTCGACGTTGCGAACGTCATCAAGACGGCCACCATAGTCGTCACAGCCGTAGGCGCGATCGCCTTCGTGTCGCGCCAGAAGCAGGCCGCGACCGACCTCCCGAACCGCATCCCGGAGGCGGCGCCCTACCTGACCAGCGAGGCGCAGGTCTTCCCGCCGCCCTACGAGGAGTACTGGGCGACGCAGAACCACCCCGGCCAGTGCGCGAATTGCCACCGCAAGATCTTCGACGAGTGGAACGGGTCGATGATGTCGAACTCGTGGCGCGATCCGGTCTGGCGCGCCGCCTTCCTGCTGCTGTCGCGCGCGGCGTCGACCAACGGCGAATGCGACACGCCCGCGCCGCCCGACGGCACGCCACGCGCCACCCACAACCCGTTCGCCGTACCGGGTCAGTGTGCCTCTTCGTTCGACACCGGCACCGGCAAGTTCACGGTGTCGCGACCGGGCTCGCTGCTCGACGCGTTCTGCTCGCGCTGCCACATGCCGACGAACTACGTCGACAACGTCCCCCTGCGCAACGTGAAGGTCGACGGCGCGACCGGGATCGAGACCGCCATCGTCGACCCGAAGTTCAACCCGACGTCCGACAACGGGACCGGTGTGGCGTTCGCGACGCTGGAGTCGCAGTTCCGCAACACGGAGTCGGGGAAGGCCGGGATCTTCTGCGCCGTCTGCCACAGCTACGCGGCCACGCGCGACACGCCCTTCCACAACTACGCCAAGGCGCCGGACTCTTACGTGGCCGCCGTCGGCCGGCAGTCGCGCGAACAGGTCGTGCTGCCCCAGGCCGTCGACATCCTGGCCGTCGCCGATCCGTCGAAGCGCAACCTCGGCTACGCGATCGGCGCCGGCTCGTACCGTCTGTCGCCGCACGCGCTGGCGTTCCCGGAGCGCATCGGGCCGCTGCTGGCGGGCACCCCACCGCCCGGCGACGACGCCAACACCAGCAGCGTGTTCGGCCACCCGGTCGCGTACCAGCAGCTGGACGCGTCGAAGCACAAGGGGTTGCACAGCGCGCTCTACGTCCGCGCCGAGATGTGCGCCGCCTGCCACGACGTGACCAACGCGCTGCCCATCAAGAACCAGCTTGGCCGCTGGGTGGGCGGCTTCCCTATCGAGCGCACCTACACGGAATGGCTCGGCAGCCGGTACGCCGACCGCCCCGGCAACGCGAACTTCGATCCGAAGTTCAAGCGCGACTGCCAGTCCTGCCATATGCAGCAGGACTACGGCCAGCCGGGCACCGCGAACACGCTGTACAAGGACGGCAAGCCGCTGCCGATCCCCAGCGAAGCGGTCGCCACCGACGGCAAACCGCGGCCGTCGTTCACGCATCACTTCGTGGGCGGCAACGCGCTGGTGCCGCACCTGATCGGCAAGGACGTCGACGCCACCGGCAACGTCGCGCCCTACCCTGAGCTCTCGACGTTCAGCTTCTCGTCGGCCGATCACAAGAGCCCCTACTCGCGTGGCTTCTGGACGAACCTCGATCGCAAGGGCGGCTACGCGCAGCAGCAGCGGCTGGCCTGGGACCGCCTGCGCAACGTGCTCAGCATGACGGTGAACGGCCCGGCCGCGGCGGCGGCGGGCGGCCTCGCGCCGATCGCGATCACCGTCGCCAACACCGGCAGCGGTCACAACTTCCCGACCGGCTTCCCCGAGGGCCGCATCGCCTGGGTCGCGGTGCACGCCATCGACCTCGCCTCCGGCAACGAGCTGAAGATTCGCGATTCGTTCTGGAAGCGCAGCTCGGTCGGCGTCGGCAACCTGACAACACACGAGGAGGTCGACCCTGCGTTCCCCGGCTGCAACTGGGAGCTGCCCGCCGGCTCGGCGGATCCGTTCTCGATCCAGTTCAAGGCGGTAGCGTCGCTGGGCAACGGGTGCCCGACGCTGGACCTGCCCTACGCGGCGCCGCTGAACATGGTGACGAACACGCGCGGGCTGCCGATCGACGGCGACGGCCGCGTCATCGAGGCCGCGTCGAATCCGCGCGGGTTGCCGATCTTCAAGGACCTGAACGGCAACGGCGATCTGTTCGACGACTCGTTCCTGCGCGACTCGCGGCTGCGGCCGATGCCGCACGCGGGCGCGAAGGCGTCGATCGATCGCTACGCCGTCGAGATCCCGGAGGGAACCGCTGGACCGATCGCGGTCAGCGCCGCGGTCTACTACCAGTCGGTCGAGGCGATCGTGGCCGGCAAGTTCCTGGGCAACATGGTCGACGACAACGCCAACTTCGTGCTCGAGCCCTGCGTGCTGGGCGGGCTCTGCGACGGCCGCGTCCCGCACACCGAGCCGGCTGTCGTCGAGGGCGCGCCGCCCGTGCCGATGGTCGTGCGCAACTGGGTGATCAACGTCGGCGGCGGCAGCCCGGATCGGACGGCGCCCCGGTTCGCGACGTACCCCGAGCCCGGCGCCCGCGACGTCTACGCGGACGTCGTCGCGAAGGTCTTCTTCTCCGAGCCGGTCGCCGGCGTCGACGCGCGCAGCTTCACGCTGACAGACGCGACCGGCGCGGCCGTGCCCGCCGCTGTCGACCAGATCGGTCCTGGAACTTTTGGCCTGTTCCCGCACCGCGTGCTGCTCCAGCCGGGCGCGACGTACACCGCGCGCCTCGCGGCAGGCATCGCCGACGCGGCCGGGAACAGGACTGCGGATGACCGCACATGGACCTTCACGGTCGCGCGCGACGCCGAGCACGGCACGGGCAACACCGCCGTGCCGGGCGGTTACGTCGTCGCGCCGCAGCCGGTCGCGCTGATTGACAACCCAAAGCGGATCTCCAAGTCCGCGAAAGGAAGAAAACGCCATGGCCACCTGTAATGTCGTCTCGAAGATCCGGTCGTCGTTGTTCGCATCCGCGGTGGTGATGCTGGCCACCGCTTTCATTCCGTCCCAGGCCCACGCCCAGGACGGGGCCGCTGCCATGCCACCGCCGGTGGTGGCCGCCGCGCCGACGCCAGCGCCGTCCAGCGGCCCGCGCATGGTCGGCGGCCACGTCGGCGCCGCCGTGCCGGTGGTGTCGTTCCACAGCGTCGGTCAAACGACGAGGACGCCGTCGGACCAGTTCACGATCGCCGTGCCCATCGGCGTCAGCGTCCACGTCGCGCCCGTCTGGGTCGTCGACTTCGAGGTGGTGGTTGCCAGCGACGTGAAGCCGTGGGGCGGCACGACCCTCACCATCGACCCCGGCGTCGTCTACACCGCGTTGCCGGTCGCGCTCGGCCTGCGGGCGAAGTTCGATGTCGGGTCGACGGCGAACTTCGGCCTCATTCCGCTGATCCACAAGGGGATCGTCGACGTCGGCGAGGCCAACTGGTTCGTCGAGGCGGCCTTCCCGATCACCGCGGCGCGCGAAAACGGCTACGCCCTCGCCGCCGTTGCCCATACGGGCTTCGCGTTCTGAAAAGGAGACAGACGATGCCGACGCTCAAAGGAACGAAGACACACGCGAACTTGAAGGCAGCGTTCGCGGGCGAATCGCAGGCAAACCGCCGTTACCTCTACTTCGCCAAGGTGGCGGACGTGGAAGGCTTTCCCGAGGTCGCGGGCAACTTCCGCGACACGGCCGAAGGGGAGACCGGACACGCCCACGGCCACCTCGACTACCTGAAGTCGGTCGGCGATCCCGCCACGGATCTGCCGATCGGCGACACAGTCGCCAATCTCAAGGCCGCCGTGGCGGGCGAGACGCACGAGTACACGGACATGTACCCGGGCATGGCCAAGAACGCCCGCGACGAAGGCTTCGCCGAGATCGCGGACTGGTTCGAAACGCTGGCCAAAGCCGAGAAAGCTCACGCCGGGCGCTTCCAGGCGCTGCTTGCGAAGATCGGGTGAGCGAACGCCGAGACGTTGGGCTGACCATGTCCGGCCGCGGGACCTACGCACCGACGGACGGCCTCGCCTACGACCCGGAGGATCCGAACTACTGGGACGAGGCCGCGCTGCGCCGGGAAACGGCGCGCGTGTTCGACGTCTGTGCGGGCTGTCGCATGTGCTTCAAGTACTGCGACGCCTTCCCAAAGCTGTTCGCGGCCGCCGACGAACACCATGAGGGCGACGCCCGCGCGCTGACCGCGCCCGAGATCGCCGCCGTCGTCGACGACTGCTTCCAGTGCAAGCAGTGCGAGGTGAACTGCCCGTACTCGCCCCGCGACGGGCACGCGTTCGCGATCGACTTCCCGCGGCTCGCCCACCGCCACCGGGCGCAGCGCGCGCGGGCGCGGGGCCTCACGCTGCGCGAGCGCGTGCTCGCCAACCCGGACGCGCTGGGCCTGGCCGCGCGGATGGGCGGTGGGCTGGCGAACCGCTTGAACCGCAACACCGCGCACCGTCTGCTGCTGGAGAAGACGCTGGGTATCCACCGCGACAAGCAGCTGCCGGTGTTCGCCCCGCGGACGTTCGAAGCGTGGGCCGTCGAGGAAGGACTGATGGCGCGCGGGCCCGGCGCCCAGGCGGTGCTGTTCCAGAGTTGCTACGTCGACAACAACGAGCCCGAGATCGGCCGCGACACCGTCGACGTCCTGCGCGCCAACGGCGTCGGCATCCGCTGCGTGCGTGGCCTCGGCTGCTGCGGCATGCCGGCCTGGGAGTGCGGCGACCTGCCCGAGGTCCGCCGCCGGGCGCGCCGCAACCTCGACGTCCTGATGCCGCACGTCGAGGCCGGCAGCACGGTCGTGGCGCTGGGCCCGACATGCGGGATGATGTTGCGGCGCGAGTATCCGACGCTGGTAGGGCCGGCCGATCGCGCGCGCGCGCAGAAGCTCGCCGACGCCGTCCGCGATCCCGCCGAGCTTCTCGTCGCCGCGAACCGCAGCCAGGCCCGCACCCCGCCCGCGCTGGCATCACGGCCCGAGCGTGTCGCTTACCACCTGGCCTGCCACCAGCGGGCGATGGCGATCGGCTTCCCCTTCCGGGATCTCCTGCGCCGCGCCGGTGTCGCGGACGTCGTCTCCGTAGGCGAATGCTGCGGTCACGACGGCAGCTACGCGATGAAGGTCGAGACCTTCGAGGCGTCGTGCCGGATCGGGCGCAAGGCATTCGACGGCATGCAGTCCGCGGACGCAACGACCTGGGTCAGCGATTGTCCGCTCGCCTGCATCCAGATCGAACAGAACGCCGGGACGAAGCCGCTGCACCCGATGTCGCTTCTCGCCCGCGCTTACCGGGGGGACACGTTTCCATCAAAGGGGAGGTGATCGATGCGCGCCGTTCAACGTTCGCAGATTCTCGACGGCCCTCATTACGAACGAACGCGCTCGTTCTCGCGCACGTCGGTCATGGAGATCAAACGAAAGCGCCGCATCCACGTCGGGCCGTGCCTGACGTTCCTGTTCGAGAACACCACGACCATCTGGTACCAGGTCCAGGAGATGCTGCGGGCCGAACGGATCGACCGCGAGAGCGACATCCTCCACGAGCTGGCCACGTACAACGCGCTGCTGGGCGGGCCTGGGCAGCTCGGTTGCTGCCTGCTGATCGAGATCGACGATCCCGTGGTGCGCGACCGGCGGCTGCGCGAATGGCGCGCGCTACCGGCCTATGTGTACATGCGCTGCGAGGGCGGCGCGACAGTCCGCCCGACCGTCGACCCCGCGCAGATCGACGAGCACCGGATCTCCGCCGTCCAGTATTTGAAGTTTCACGTCGATGACTGGCGGCCGGTTTCGATCGGTTGCGACCTGCCCGGCCTGATCGCCGAGACCACGCTGACCCGAGAGCAACGAGACGCCCTCAACGACGACCTGCGGTCGACGGCCGAGTTCGCGTCCGTTACGCCCGCTGTTGGGACGGCCGCTCAACGTGTTGTCGCGATCCATCAGGACCACGGCGACAATCACCGCCGCCAGCCCTGAAAAGTCGCGGCCGCGAGGCTGTTTTGGACCGGCACGTTAATTGCCCTGTGCGAGGCATCCTCGAAGGAGCAAAACGTGACAACACAATCGCTGCGTAAGTCAGTTCTCGATATCGGCCATCGCATGGGCCGCCCTGTCCTCGTGCCTCCGGGCGCCAAACTGCTGGTAATGGCGCTCTGCGCGTTGCCCGTCGCCGTCGTGGGCTTCTCGTCTACGACCGTCGCCGAAGCCGTGAGTGGCCCGCTCGCGGCGCTCTGGCTGGGGCTGCTTCCGGTCGCGCTCTATAAACGTTGGGCCACTATTGCGCTTATGTTTGTGCCCGCAGCTCTCCTTTTCATCACGTTGTTTGCGTTGCCATTTAATTCGTCATCGTTCGTTATCGATTTCTGGACGTCCACGTTGATGCTGGTTCTCGCGTTACCGCGCCGAGAAACTGCGTAAAAATATTTCCCGAGCTCGACCGCAGATCAAAAACGTTTTCCGCAAAGGTTTGCGTTAACATTCGGCGCGTGAACACGGCCGAGCGTTATCGTCTCGTCCGGACCGTCGCTAGCGGTGGGATGGCCCAGGTGATCGAGGCAGTTGCCTCCGGGCACGGGGGATTCGAACGTCGTGTCGCGATCAAGCGTCTGCTTCCGCAGCACGCGCGCGACGGCGAGCGCCGCCGCATGTTCTTCGAGGAGGCGCGCATCGGAAGCCGCATGCACCACGGCGGCATCGTGCCGATCTTCGATTACGGGCTGATCGACGGCAGCGAGTTCATGGCGATGGAGTACGTCGAGGGTTTGGACGCCCTGCGCGCGGTCTCCGGCCCGACACCCGACATCGTGCCGATGCCCGAGGGCATCGCGCTGCACATCACGGCGGAGATCGCGCACGCGCTTGCGTACATTCACGACCTGCGCGACGACGACAACCGCGCGCTGGCCATCGTTCATCGCGACGTCAGCCCGGGCAACATCTTGCTGTCGTGGAACGGCGACGTGAAGCTGTCCGACTTCGGCATCGCGCTATCACACGCGGACGGCGGCGTTTCCGCCGCAGCAGCGCTGGGCGGGGTTCAGGGCAAGCTGCACTACATGGCGCCCGAGCAGGCACGCGGCGAAGCCGTCAGCGCTGCCGCCGACGTTTATGCGCTGGGCGCGACGCTGGACGCGCTGCTCGGCGGCGGCCCGCACGCGCCCGTCACTTCCGACGCGAGCGGCAACGCGCGCGAGGCGGCTGCCCTCGGGCGCGGTCTCTCGCTGCCCGTGTGCGCGTTGATCCGCGCGTGCCTCGCGCGCGATCCGAACGTTCGCCCCCGTGCCGCCGACATCGCCGCGCGCGCGGGCGTGCTCGCATCGCAGATGCTCGGCACCGACGGACGGGGCGCGCTGCGCGCCTGGCTGGAACCAACCCGCGCGCGCATGGGCCAGACCGAGGCGCTGGACGATCTCATGGGCCTGTGCCTCGTCCCGGTCGGCGGCGACGGCG
>DATMZL010000988.1:0-4613 GCA_035607075.1 Polyangia bacterium | reverse complement strand
GGTCCAGCGCGTCTCGCCCGACACGTCGGTCGCGTTCGACAACATGCAGGGACCCCCGCTGCGGCCGGACGACACCGGCAACGCGCTGGTCGTCACGAAGATCGACTCGACCCTCGCCGCGACCACGCTGTGGGAGAAGCTGCTCGATCCGAAGACCTTCGCGATGTGATCTATTGCTGGGGAAGTACCCCGGCGACCGCGCCGTAGAACGACTGCCCGAGGATCGCGTAGCCGGCGTCGTTCGGGTGCAAGTTGTCGACCATCAGCGACGTCTTCCAGCTCGCGTCCTTGATGATCGCCGCGTAGTTGTCGACGAAAACAACGTGCTTTCCGCCGGCGGCGCGCGTGTTCACGAGGCCCGGGATCGCGGCGTTGTAATTGGGGATGCGCTGGTTGTTGCCGTCGTCCCGGATCGGGATGATCGACGCGACGACGACGAGCGCGTTCGGCGCGTCGGCGATGATCTCGTCGATCAGTTGGCCGAGGTGCGTCGGCGCGGTCGAGACGTTCATGTTGCCGTTGATGTCGTTGGTTCCGATCATCAGCAGCACGATGTTCGGATGGAACATCGAGATCGCGGTGTCGGTGATCGTCCCCGCGATCGCCCCTTGGCCGCCGCCCGCGATCGTGTAGCCGCCGTGCCCCTCGTGCCGCCGCGGGAACGTCTTGTTCTCGACGGTGGTGGGTCCGTTCTGCTGTGTGCCGACGAAGGTGACGTTCTTGCCCGCGCGCACCGCCTGGCGGAACAGCTCGACGCGGTAGCCGCCGTTGGCGCCTGACGGGAGATAGCCCTCGGTGATCGAATCGCCGAGCGGCAGCACGGCGCACGCTGTCCCGGCCGTCATCGGGCACGGGTTGTAGGCGACGCCACCGTCGCCACCGTCGGGGACCGAGCCATCCGGCGCGCCGCCGGTCCCGGCTGCTCCGCCGCGGCCGCCCGTTGCGGTTCCGCCGACGCCGCCGCGCCCGCCCGCTGACGTCCCGCCCGCACCGCCGGTACCACCGCGCCCGCCCGCCGCCGCTCCGCCCACTCCACCGCCGCCGGCCGCGCCGCCGCGGCCGCCGGCCCCACTCGTACCGCCGATGCCGGCCGCGCCAGTCGTGCCAGAAGCACCGCCGGCGCCCGTCGCACCGGCCACCCCGCCGGTTCCGCCGACGCCACCGTTGCCACCGCCCGTGGCGCCCGCACCGCCGGCTCCGGTGGTGCCCGCGCCGCCGGTCGTACCTGCGGCGCCGGATGTTCCCGCCCCGCCGGTCGTGCCGGCGACGCCGGTCGCCCCGCCCGCCCCGCCGCCCGCCGTCGATCCACCGGTTCCGGGCGAGCTCGATTCACCGCCCCCACAGCCGCCAATCAGGAGCGTGATCGTCAGGAAAATCGCGAGCAGAAACGGATCACGGCGAACCCACATTCCGTCATCGATCCCCGCAAATCCATCTCTGGATCACATCGCAGCGGTCAGAGCCCGAGGCGCCACGGGCAAGCTGTTGTACGGCAGGCAACGGGGCCGGGCCTGGCGGCGTCGCTCGAACAGGCGGCGACCCCGCAAACCATCGGCACGATCAACAGGATCCGGGCATACTCAGAACGCCGGCACGATACTCTGAGCGCCGCGTCAGCCGGAACCATGCTGTGACGCAAAAAAGTGGACCAGACGCGGGCTTCGTCGCGACTGCAAGCGAGTCCTCGATGCATCGCCCGCACGCACCCGTCTCGCTGGTCGTCGCGCCCGATCCGCGCGACCTCAGCGATCCGGAGCTGGCCCATGCGCTGATGGCGGGGCGCGCCTGGGCGATCAGCGAGACGTGGCATCGGTTCGCACCGCCCGTCATCATGCTGGCGCGGCGCGCGCTCGGCTCGGAAGCCGAAGCGGACGACGTCGCGCAGGAGGTCTTCCAGCGCGTGTTCGCCAAGGCGAGGACGCTGCGCGCCCCCGATCGGCTGCGCAGCTTCATCTTTTCGTTCGCCATCCGCGTGCTCAAAACGGAGCTGCGCGCCCGGCGCGCGCGGGCGTGGCTCTCTTTTCACCAGCCCGAGACGCTGGTGGAGTTCCGCGCGCAGGCCGGCGGCGCGCCCATCGATATGGAGTCACGCGATCTGCTGCGCCGGTTCTACGGGTTGCTGGATCGCCTGGCGCCCCGCCACCGACTGGTGTTCGTGCTGCGCCATCTCGAATCGATGACGCTGGAAGAGGCCGCCGCGCACATGGAGCTGTCGCTCTCGACGGTGAAGCGCCTGCTGGAACGCGCCACGGCCAAGCTGTCGCGCTGGGTGGAAAGCGACCCGGGGCTGGCGGGATTCCTCGACGGCGCGCGGTGGCGGCGATGACCGCGCGCGACGAGGACAAGGGCCGGCGCACGCTGGCGGCGCTGGCAGAGCTGGCGCGCGGCAGCGTTCCACCGCCCACCCAGGCGGAGCTGGATGGCGGCCTCCGCGCCGTTCACGCCGCGCAGCTGCAGGCGGGACGAACGCGGCGCCGGACATCGACAATCCTTCAGGTGTCGCTGGCCGGCGCGCTGGTGGCGGCGTCGTATTTCGGCGGGCGCGTGGTCCTTTCCCAGCGCGCGCGTCCGCCCGCCGCGCCGGCAGCGCTCGCCTACCGCGTCGAGGGCGGCAGCGTCGTCGACGGCGGCTACCTGCGCGAATCGGGCCGCGGGGGCATCAAGCTGTTCTTCGCCGAGGGAACGGAGTTCATCTTGATGCCGGGTACGCGCAGCCGCCTGCGCGATGTAGGCGCGTCCGGCGCCCGCATCGCCATCGAGCACGGGACGGCGTCGTTCAAGGTCACGCCGTCGCCTGATCGGCGGTGGCAGGTCGACGTCGGTCCGTTCCTGGTGACGGTCAAGGGGACTGCGTTCACCGTGTCGTGGGACGCCGCGACCGAGAAGTTCGAGCTCAAGTTGCAGCACGGCCGCGTGACGGTCAGCGGACCGGTGACCGGTGGCGAGATCGCGCTGCGCGACGGCCAGCGCCTGCTGGTCGACCTGCCACAAGGCGAAGCGACGATCAGCGACCAGAAGCCGGAGGCGGCGATCGAACCGCCGGCTGCGCGCGCGGCGGCGAAGCAGGCGCCGTCGTCCTCGTCGTCGTCGGCATCGAAAGCAGAGAGCGAACGGCGGTGGGCGCTGGCGCTGGCGGCCGGCCATCTCGATCGCATTCTCGAGGAGGCCGAGCGCGCCGGCGTGAAGACGACGCTCGACCACGCGTCGAGCGACGATCTGCTCGCGCTGGCGGACGCGGCCCGCTACCGGCGGCGCATGGATCTGGCGCGCGACGCCCTGCTCGCGGAGCGGCGGCGCTTCCCCGATTCGCCGCGCGCGCTGGACGCCGCGTTCCTGCTCGGACGCGTCGAGGAGGCGAGCGATCGCGGATTGGCTCGCGCGGTCGAGTGGTACGATGAATACCTGACGCGCGCGCCGACCGGGACGTACGCGTCGGAGGCGCTGGGACGCAAGATGACGCTGACGAGCAAGCTCGAGGGAGCTTCGCGCGCGCGCCCGATCGCGGAGGACTATCTCCGGCGTTTCCCGGGCGGCACCTATGCGGGGCCGGCGCGGGCGTTCGTTCGCGCTCCCTAGGCGGCATCCGGCGTGAACCGGCTCGCGCTCGCCGCCATCGTATCGATCGGGTTGTTCGCGGCGACGGCGGCGCACGCGGCCAGCGTCATCATCGTTCGACCGGCCAACTCGCCGCCGGTCATGGTGGAGACGCTGGTGCGGCTCAAGGGCGAGCTGACGTCAGCCGGGTTCGGCACCGAGATCGTCGACGGCACGGCGGCCGGCGGCGCCGCACCCGATTCGCGCGCCGCGCTCGAGCAACTGGCGGCGCAACGCGGGGCGGATGCGGTCGTCGCCATCGTCGGCGAGCAGTCGCCCGATTCCGTCGAGGTCTGGGTGATCGACAAGGTGACGGGCAAGTCGGTGGTGCGGCGGGTCCCGTTCGAACCGGCGGCGCCGCGCGCGTCCGGCACGCTGGCGATCCGCGCCATCGAGCTCTTGCGTTCGAGCTTTCTCGAGATCGATCTGGCCGCCCACGATCGCCAGCCCGCGCCCGGCGGCGCGCCACCCCCGGCCGTCGTCCATTTCGTGGAGATGGAACGGCTAGCGCAGCATCCGGAACGGTTCGGCGTCGAGGTCGGCGGCGCCGCGGTCATGAGCCTGGACGGCGTCGGTCCCGCGCTGTTGCCGCTGGTGCGCTTCGACTGGTCGCCGCGCGCATGGTTCTCCGCCCACGCGGCGCTGGCCGGCCTGGGCACGCGCGCGACCGTGGCGACCCAGGACGGCAGCGCGCAGGTCGCGCAGGCGTATGGGCTGCTCGGCGGCAGCGTCCGTTTCCGCGCCGCTGCGCGTCTGCGTCCGTTCGTGGCGCTGTCTGCGGGCGCGCTGCACACCTCGGTCGAGGGACGCGCCAGCGCGCCGAACGGAAGCCGCATCGCCGATCAGTGGTCGTTTCTCGTCGACGCCGGCGCGGGCGCGTCGCTGCGCTTGCCCGAGCGCTTCTTCGTCTCACTGGCGGCGCACGCGCAGCTGGCCGAACCGTACGTCGGCGTGCGCTTCCTGGACACGGTGGTCGCGACATCCGCGCGCCCGAACCTTTTACTCACGCTCACGATCGG
>DATMZL010001014.1:0-6202 GCA_035607075.1 Polyangia bacterium | reverse complement strand
GGCCCGCCCGCCAGACCAAGGGCACGATGATCTGCCGCTGGGAGCTGGGCAAGTACTACCTCGGCGTCGCCGAGGACGACGACCTGTCGCGCGAGCTGCCCAAGCGGCGGCAATCGCGCGCGTACTGGGGCTACGACGCCGGCGCCCGGCTGTACACGTGCGCGGTCTTCTACTTCGGCGGCGGGCGCTTCATCGGGACGTCGCCTGGATGGCGCGGCGATTACCTGACGTTCACGGGCGACATGATCCTCGGCGGCGAGCAGCTGCAAACGCGACAGCGCTTCCACCACAAGAGCGACGACGAGCTGATCATGCGCGTCGATATCATCGGGCCGGACGGCGACCTGACGCCGCGCCTCGAAGAGACCTGCCTGCGTCAGGGCGAAGGCTGACGCCGCGAGACCAGCTCGACGCCGCCGAAAGTCTTCTCGATCGCCTCGTCCAGGCGGTGCACCGGACCGCTGTCTGACGGCGCGCAGTTCGACTCGTCGAACGACGCGCGCGCGGGCGGTGCCGATCCGCAGCTCCATTCCAGCTTCGCGTCGATGCTCGACGTGCAACCGTGGTCGCCGTCGTCGGGCCGCTGGACCGCATCCGCGATCGCGCGCAGCACCTCCACCCGCTCCGCAGCCGAGATCGCCCGCTCCGGCGAAGCAACGTGTTTGGTGCCGTCCGCGTCGACCCGAAGCGCCGTCCTGTCGGCGGTCCAGGCGATGTGAACCGTCACTTCGTCCGAGTCGAAACAGGACAGCCGCCCGAGACCCAGCGTGATCCGGCCTATCGGCGCCGTCGCCAGACAGCTCAGCGGCCCTGCGGGCACCGGCGTCCCGAGGCGGAGCGCCTCGGTCATGTCCATGACGAAGCGGTCGAACTCGGGCTGCCGGCTCGACGTCAGCTCGTCGCGACCGGTCAGAATCTGTCCGTCGGTCAGTTCGACCAGCGCGCGCCGACTTTCTGTCGACGGCGATCCTGGATGAACGACGCGCCTGATGCGCCCGCCGTCTCGCGCGGTGGTCCACCAGGTCCTTCCTTCATCGAACGATTCGATGACCGCGTGATCGGTCCATCCAGCGAGGTGCCCGTCCGGCCCGATCGTTTCGCGGCCGCGAATGACCTCGCGCTCGCTCGTCGCAGCGGTCAGCAACGGCGTCACGCGCAGAAGCTCTTCGCCTTCGTAGAACGCCAGCCGGACGTCGCGCGCGATGACGGCACGGTCGCCCGACACGCACCCGTGGGCGAGCTGCGCCGCGACCGCCGGCTGCGCCTCCGCCTCGCGCCAGGTGCGCCCGCCGTCGTTGGTCACGTAGGTCCAGGCGCCGGTATCGCGGCTCTCCGCTTCCATCGCGAGCCAGCCGAAACCGGTCGGCAGGCGCACGACGCCCGACACGCGCAGATCGTAGACCGGAGCCCCCGAGGTCGTGGTCGCGCCGGTCGGACGCGGCGCGCGCGGCGGCTCCATGCGTGTCCAGCTGTTACCGCCGTCGCGCGTTTCGTACAACGTGCCGTCCATCCCGCCGGCCCACCCGTTATCGGCGTCGGTGAACGACAGCGCCATGCAGCGGTCGTCATCGTTGAACGGCGTGCGCTGCGTGCGCGCGAAGTGCGCCCCGCCGTCGCGGCTGCGCATGATCGTCCCTGTCGCACCGCACACCCAGACGTTGTCGTCGAAGTGATCGCTCGCGTAGTACATCTCGGTGCCCGCGACAGGAAGCGGGCGCCGCTGCCAGGTCGCGCCGCCGTCCGTCGTGATCATCACCAGCGTCAGATCGCTCCGGACGTCGTTCGCGAACGCGACCCCACGCGCATCGGACAGCCACTCGATGCGCGTGACCATTCCGAGCCAGAGGTTTCCGAAGGTGTTGCCCTCCATCAGGGCCAGGGAGTGCTCGCCCATCGGCACCGTCGCGAACGAAACGCCGCCGTCGGTGGTGTGAAACGCGCGGCCGCAACTGTCCGTCACCCAGCCCTCGTCGCGCGTCCGGAACGATACCGCCTGGAGACTGCACGCATCGTGCTGGGTGCGGCCGACGTCGACGACGACGTCGGCTGCGGCAGCCGCGACGGCGGATGCCGCCGGATGCTTGGCGGGCGCCCGCTTGCTCTGGGCGTGCTCGACGACCAGCGCGAGGACGCCCACCCCCCAGATGAGGCCCAGCGCGAGAATCTGCGAAACCCGCCGCGGCCTCCCGTTGTCCTTGTCGCTGGGAGTCGCCACCGTGCTCTATTGTAGCCCTCGATGATGAAGCGGGAAACTGCGCTGCAGCTCCTGCTGGTGGGCGCCGCCGCCGTGCTGGCGCTGGCCGTCAACCACTTCTTCTTTCACTGGGTGCTGTTCACCGAGCTGCCGGCGCGGCGCGTGATGTATTGACCGCGGCCCGCCTGCTCCGGTTCCTCTTGGAGATCTCCTTCGGCCCGCTCATGGTCGGCGTCGTCGGGGCGGTCGTGCTCTTCGAGATCGTCGTCTGCGTGCTGGCGGCCCGACGGCGGCGCACCGGCCGTCCGCTGGCGCTGCGCGTGCACGCGATCGCCGGCGCCGCGATCGGCGCGCTGCCGATCGCGATCGGCATCTTCGTTCACGGCGCCCGCGCGATGGCGATGCGGGCAATGCGCGGTGAAGGCAATCCGCTGGGCGACGCCATCGCGCTGGCGTCGGGCGTCACGGCGCAGACGTATGCGATCGCGATCGCGGTCGGCGCGATCGCGCTGGCGCTCGCGTTCTGGCTTGCCGGCCTCGCCTTGACGCGCGGCGCGTTTCGGCGCGCGCCGGCGTTTGAGTCGGGAACCCTGGGAGGGTTCCCGAACCCTCCCGCGATGATACGCGGCGAGCAGAGCTCGCCGGCTCCTCACGCCAATTCCCCCGCCGCGCTGGTCGCGCTCGGCCTGCTGCCCATCGCGTTCGGCGCCTGGCGATGGACGCGCGACGTCGGCATCCCGTTCGACGCCCTGGAGACGGAGCCGGACGAACCAAGCCGGGTCGCGATCGTCTCGCGCAGCCTCGACGCCGCGCGCGCACACCTCGAGAGCGCGGCGCACCTTTCGAACGTCGCGATCTCGATCCTCGCGGTCGTCGCGTTGTTCTGGATCGTCGCGCGTGCGCGCAACCCGGCGGCGACCCGCCCGCAGCCTGGGCGCCCGACGCTGGCTCTCGCCGCGGCGTTCGTGCTTCTCGCGGCGCTGCTGGCCGCCCAGGCGCGCCCCATGGCGAGCGAGAACGCCACGCCGTGGCCGCCGTACAACGACAGCGGGTCGCTCCGCGCGGTCGATATACAGACGCCCGATCTCGTCGGGCCGGATCGCGTGGAATGGACACGCGAAGTCCGCGTTCTTCCCGATCGCCTCGTCTTCGAAAGCGACACGGTCGCCGATGCGTCCGGCCTGCGCATCGCGCTCGACAGGTGGCGCGCCAACCAGCCCGGCACCTTCAATGGCACGGCGCTACTCCTCGTGGATCCGCAGACGCCGGCGGCGCGGCTGCAGTCGGTGCTACAGGCGATGCTGCAGGCCGGCTACGACCAGCCCCTGTTCACGTTCGCCAAGGTCGAAGCCATCCAGCGCCCCGTGCTCGGCAGACTGCAGCGGGTCAACGCGAGCGCCGCGCGGACCACGCTCGCGTACGCGCCGGCGCATCACGACGGCAACGGCGGCGGCGACCGCCCCGGCGACGCGGCCCCGTTGCGCCCGCAGGACTTCGCCAGCTATGAGCCGTTCGCGCGCCGCCTGGTGGCGCTGCGCCACGCCGGCACGCGCGTCGTCGTGACGATCGACCGCACCGACGGACCAACGCGCTGACTACGGCGAGATGCGCGCGAGCATGAGATGGTTGCCGTACCGCAACCACGCGGCGATGACATCCGTGCCGCGCCGGACGAGGTCGATGTCGTAAAGCGCGTAGTCCGGCGCGACCGCGATGTCGTACAGGGGCTTGACGATCTTTCCGCCGGGGCCCACGCGCACGATGCCCATCTCCTCCGTGTCGTAGCCGTTCACGAGAACGACGCTGTCATCGCCGAGCGCCACCGCCGGCGCGCGCCCGAGGAAGTTCGGGTACCCCGCCAGCGTCACCGGATCGGTCAGGAACTCGCCCGCAGGACCGATTCGCCGCCACAGCACCGCCATGTCGAACTCGGATTGTGCGCCCAGCGGGCGACCGCTGTAGATGAGGCGCAGGTCGGGAGCGCCTTTGACCAGGCCCACCGAATAGACGGACTCGTCCTTCAGGATGTCCGCAACGACGGTCGACGTATTGTCCGGCGCGACGCGGAGAATTCGCACGACGGTCCTGTACCCGCTTGAGTCGATGATGGTCAGGGGCATCACGACGTAGAACGCGTCACCGATCCACGCGGCCTCGGGGAGGCCGTTCAGGTTCACCGGCGGAAGTACCAGCGGCAGCGACGGTCCTACCGAAAGGCCGTCAGCCGCGATCAGCGCGGCCGCAAAGGCGGAGTAGTTCGTCATCCAAATCAGCAGCACCGGGCCGTTGCCGTCCGGTTGCGACGCCAGCGCGAGCGTTCCCGGTACACATCCGTAGAGCCCATTGAGATCGTCGGCGACGACCGTGCGCCCGAGCTTCTTTCCATTGGCGTCGAGCGCGTGGAAGAAGATCTGCGAGTTGCCGCACCCGGCGACGATCCAGCCCCAGGAGGTGGCCGCGACGGCGGTGGCGTCGATGCTCGCGCCGCGCAGCGGTCCGGGCTGCGCCGTGTCCTCGAGACCGACCGCCGCCGTCAGACCGAGCGCTGTGTCCAGGCGCGCGAATGTCAGGCGCGTGGTGCTGGCCGTGTCGTTGTAGTCGATCTGCGCGAGGCCGACCTCGTCGTCGGTCGCCGCGATGGCGAACGCGCTGAGGTCCGGGAACATGATGGGCCCGGGACGGCAATCCAGCAGCCCGCCGCCGTTCGGCATGCAGTCCGAGCACTGCGCATCGGCCATCGTACAGACGTTGGAACAGACCAGCTTGCCCGAGCCGTAACCGCGACTGGTGCAGGAGTCGGCGCCGAACTGATCGCCGTCGCACTCTTCCATGAGGTTGTAGGACGGACACCCGGGCATGAGTGGGTTCGTGCATCGATCGATCCGGCCGTTGCCGCACAGCGATCCGCACGCGGGCGGCCCAGGCGGCGGTGGGCACACCATGATGGAGCCGCCGCTTCCCCCGCGGCCGCCGAAAACGCCGCCGCTGCCGAAGACGCCGCCGCTCCCGACCGGCGGGGGCGCACCGTCACCACCGATACCCTCGCCGACCGCGGCACCGCCGGAACCCATCCCCGGCGCCGTCGCGCCCGCGATGCCGCTCAGCGTGCCGATCGCGCCACCGTTGTGGCCCAGGCTTCCCTTGCCGCAGTCTGCGCCCGCAGCGACGACAAGAACGCACGCGAGGACGAACGCAGACCGCTTCATGCAACCCACCAGGCTAGGGAAAACTGACGTGTAGAGAATACGCCGCTACGGCTGTGTTGTCTCCGAAGTCGATGACGTGGGCGTAAACCGTGGTCGCGGCGGGAATGATGTACGGCAGGAACGAGCAGAAACGGCCCGTGCCCGCGTCGTCGTCGAATGCCAGAGTGGTTCCCGACGCGTCGCGAATCCGTATTTGCGTGTCGACGCTGCCGGTGCACAGGCCGAATCCCCCGTTGAACGTCTCCAGGTAGACCTCGGCAGGGGCGGCGCCGTCGTTTCGAATCGCAAAGACGTCCTCGTCGCCGGCCGGCGTCAGCGCCGCGGAGATGACCGTGTCGGCGGTGAAGGGACCGTTCGCGTTCGCGATGGAGAAGTCGTTGCCTTCGGCCGTGCTCATGCCGTTTCCGACCGAGGGGCTGCCGTCGTCGTTCGGTTCGGTCTCGGGCGTCGGCGCGGGGAGCGTCTCCACGCGCACGGCGAGGACGTAGGCGAACGTCGCGGTCGCGCTGTTGGCATTGATGCGCAAGACGACCTTGGACTGACCGTTCGGCACGAGCGAGATGTGCGAGCAGAGCTGCGTGGCCGAGATGTTGTTGTTGGTCGCCAGCTGCGTCACGCCGTCGGCCGCGAACAGCGTCGCGTTCGTGTTCGCGCTGGTACAGGTCGTGTCGACGCCGTTCGAGAACGTGGTGACGTAAAGCGCCGTCGCGCCGTCGGGGATGGTGATCGAGAAGTAGTCGGCGTCGCCGGCGACGCCGATCGTCGCGCTGACGCGGCCGTTGACAGCGACGGCCGCGAAGTC
>DATMZL010001123.1:0-6939 GCA_035607075.1 Polyangia bacterium | reverse complement strand
GTCGGGACCCTCAAAGGGTCCCGAACCCCCCGCGATGGTACGCGGCGAGCAAAGCTCGCCGGCTCCCCACGCGAGCGCCCTCCGAGGTCACTTCCCCTTGTCGCCCGACTCGACGAACGCGCCCATGTGGCGGAACTTCTTGTAGCGATCGGCGCGCAGCTCCTCGGGCTTCAGGTAGTAGAGCTCCTTGAGGTGGCGGCGCAGCCCCTCGCCCAGCAGCTTCGCCGACGCGTCGTGATCGCGGTGGGCGCCGCCCGGCGCCTCCGACAGAACCTCGTCGACGACGCCCAGCCGCATCAGATCGGTGGCGGTCATCTTCATCGCCGCCGCCGCCTCGGGCTTCTTACCGTCGTCGCGCCACAGGATCGACGCGCATCCCTCCGGCGAGATGACCGAGTACACCGCGTACTCCTGCATCAAGATCCGGTTGGCCACGCCCAGCGCCAGCGCGCCGCCCGAGCCTCCCTCGCCGATCACGGCGCAGACGATCGGTACCGGCAGGCCCGCCATGACCTCCAGGTTCTTCGCGATCGCCTCCGCCTGGCCGCGCTCCTCGGCGTCGACGCCTGGGTACGCGCCCTGCGTGTCGATCAAACAGATGATCGGGCGGCGCGTGCGGGCGGCCAGCTCCATCAGGCGCTGCGCCTTGCGGTAGCCCTCGGGCTTGGGCTGGCCGAAGTTGCGCAGCACTTTCTCCTTCGTGCTTCGCCCCTTCTGGTGCCCGACCACCAGCACCGGCATCCCGTCGAACGTGGCGAAGCCGCCGACGACCGCGGGATCGTCTGCGAAGCGGCGATCGCCGTGCAGCTCGATGAACCCTTCGAACAGCCGCTCGATGTAGTCCAGCGTGTAGGGGCGGGCGGGGTGGCGCGACAGCTGCACCTTCTGCCAGGGCGTCAGCTCGGAGAAGATCTTCTGCTGCAGCTCGCGCGCGCGCGCCTCCAGCAGCGCGATCGTCGGGCGCAGCTCCGATGTGCCGCCGCTGACGCGGACCAGTTCCTCGATCTTGCGTTCCAGCGCGACGACCGGGCGCTCGAAGTCGAGCGTGGGCGTATCGACGGGGGTCGCGGCGGCGGACGGCTCGGCCATGGAGCCTGGTTTTTACCTCAAATCGGTCCGGCCGGCGCGCGTCTGCATCGGGGCGTTGCCGCTCGCGTCAGTGTCGGGTATAGCCACGCCCCATGGACAGCTACCGTGTCGTGAAGCAATTCGCCCGGACCCTTCGCAACCTCGACGCCGTGCTCGAGAAGGCGACGAAGTACGCCGAGGCGCGCAAGTTCGACGTCAACAACTTCGTCACGGCGCGGCTAGCGCCCGACATGTTGCCGTTCGTCTTCCAGGTCCGGAACGCGTGCGATCAGGCCAAGAACGCCGCCGCGTACCTTTCAGGCAAGGCGGCGCCCAAGCACGAGGACACGGAGACGACCATGGTCGAGCTGCGCGCGCGCGTCGCGAAGTGCCTGGCGTTCCTCGACACGTTCACCGCCGCCGACTTCGAGACGACCAAGCCCGACAGCTTGGTCCGCCTCCCGAACCGGCCCGGCAAGGCGCTGCCCGCCGAGGAATACCTGTTCGCGCGGCAGATCCCGAACTTCTTCTTCCACGTGACGACCGCCTACGCTCTGCTCCGCCACGGCGGGGTCGAGATAGGCAAGGGCGACTATCTCGGCCCGCTCGGTTTCGTCGACGCTTGATCGCGTCTTTTCTTACCTAGGGAAGAAGCAGCGCCGGGACGGCGTTCTTCACCAGCTGCAGCGCCATGCCCGCGAACCAGGAGCCGGCGGCGGGGTCGACGATGCCCCATTCGGGATCGATCGTCGTTCCGCCCGGCCCGAGACCGCGCGTGCACTCGCCGTCGGATTCGCCCGGGATCTTCACCCAGAGGTAGGCGTCGAGCAGCGCGTTGCCGGTGTTCGCCGTCGTCCGCACGCCGAGGCCGCGCATCGGCGGGTTGCACCAGTCCTGCGCGTCGGGATACGCCACCGACGGCGTCCAGGCGCCCTGACCGTTGCGGCTCGTGTCGATCACGAAGCGCTTGAGACCCGCGTCGCCGGGATACGGGACCCAGAACTGGCCTTCGACGTTGTCGGCGTACCAGTGGTCCGAGTTGACCCAGGTGCTGAAGTCGTTCGGGTTCACGGTGCCGTACTTCGGGTCGACGAAATACTGGCTCGCGCAGAATTCTGGGCGGCCGCGGCCCCAGGAGCCCGAGGTCGGATCGGCGAACCAGATGCACTCGGCGATCCAGCGGCCGTACTTCTCGAGGTGCGGATTCGCGCGGTAGTTGGACAGGTTCAGGAAGAAGCCGTCCGCGCGCTTGACGCCCGCCTGGAGCAGGCGGTCCGCCGCGTCGCCGGCGGCGAGCCACGCGCTGTGCGTGCCGTCCAGGTAAACGTGCGTGCCGGGGTTCGCCTTCAGCTTGTCGACAGCGTAGTTCATCATCGCGAAGCGGTCCGACGACGCGGTCGCCTTGGCCGCCTCGGCGGGCTGACACCATTCGTAGTTGGGGTTAGCGACCCACGTGTCGCGATCCGCGAACGGGTTGTACCAGGGGATGATGCCGAGACCGTCGGGCTCGAGGATGACGACCACCCGGCTGGTACCGATGCCGGCCGCGAAGCCGTCGATCCACGCCTGGTACGCCTCCCGGCTGGCGGCGCCGCCGGCCGAAAACTGCGAGCAGTCGCGGAAAGGGATGTTGTAGGCGACGAGAACGGGAACGGTCTTCTTCGCCTCGGCGAGGCTGACGGTGTTCTTCACGTCCTGCTGAACGCCGTGGGGCGTGCCGCCGGTGAACCAGACCGCCTGAGGCGTGTCGACCATCTGCCGGATCAGCGCGGCGTCGGTCTTGTTGCCGCTGGACGTGAGGTCCGCGATCTGGGTGGTCGATCCGTGATTGACCTTCGGGACGTAGAAGCTCGTGTTGGGATCCAGATTGCCCGCGTTGCTCGCCCGCGCCGCCGCCATCGTCAGTGCGCTGATCGCCAGCGCGTGAAACAGCCGACTCGACTTCCCCATGGTCGATTCTCCTGTGCTCTAGGTGGTGTGCAGCGAACTCGGCGCGTCGCTGACATCGCGGCCGGCCGATAACGCGCAACGTGCCAGAGCGGGGCGAGTGCCGCAAAGCACAAATAGCAAAATCTTGTTTACGGCCCGATCGTGTTTCTCGCGTCGGGGACAGCGGTTCGGCAAGATGGCCGAATGGATGCCTCACTTTCGATCCTGCTGGCGGTGCTCGCCCAGGCGGCAGCGCCCGCACCCGCGTCGCCGTCGTGCAACCCGCCCTGCGCGCCGGGCCAGTACTGCGCGCCCAACGGGCAGTGCTATGTCCCGGCGCCGGTGCCTGCCCCGCCGGCGCAGAACCAGCCGCCGCCCGCGAGCTATCCACCCGCGCAAGGCGCGCCGACGGCGCCGACTGGAAACTATCCCGCGCCGCAGGATCAGCAACTGCCGCCCAGTTACGATCAGCAGCCGAACCAACCGCCGCCCGGTTACGACCAGCAGCAGCCGAACCAACCGCCGCCCGGTTACTACCAGCCGGCGCCTGGCTACGCGCAGCCCGGCTATCAGCAGCCCGGGTACCCGCCGCCCGGCGTGTACCAGCCGCAGGGCGCGCCGGTCCAACCGTCGCCGTACAAGCCGGGGCCACGGTTCGGTCTGTTCCTGGGCGGCATCGTCCTTCCGGGCGCTAACGTGTCGGCGGCCGCGGGCGGCGCGCTGCTGACGTTCGGGAGCGAAGCGTTCGGGTGGGAGTCGCGCATCTACGGCGCGTTCTTCAACGTCGAGGATGAGGACACGAAGACGGAGGGCGCCGCGTTCTTCTGGCACAGCACACGCTGGTGGGGCGTCTACGGTCTGGGTTTCGGCAGCGGCGTCGGCTACGCGGACTTCACCGCGAAGACGATCTACGGCTGGAACGACACGTCGGGGCAGCTGCTCGCGTACATCGCGCCGGTGATGCTGCGCTTCGGCCGGCAGCCGACCTTCGAGCTCGGCCTGAACTCGGGCGCGACGCTGTTCTTCTCGCACGACGTGCGCCCGTACGGATACGCGTACGGCGGCATCCTCTTTTGATTCTGAGCGCGCTTCACTTCAGCGCGGCGCGGATCTTCGCCGCGAACGATTCGCGCTCGGCGTCGTCGGCGTAGGGGACGCGCGGCCAGAAGAAGCCGCGCAGGCCGTCCTTCTTGCGGCGCGGGACGACGTGCACGTGCAGGTGCGGCACGCTCTGCGACACCTTGTTGTTCATCGCGACGAAGGTGCCGTCGGCGCCCAGGCCCGCTTCGACCGCGCGCGCGATCCGCTGGACCGCCGCGAACAGCGTGGCGAGCGCGGGCGCGGGCAGGTCGGCCAGCGTCGGGACGTGCGTGCGCGGCACGATCAGGACGTGCCCCTTGAAGACTGGCCGCGCGTCGAGGAACGCCGCCACGTCGTCGTCGCGCAACACCGTCGACGCGGGGACGTCGCCGGCGGCGATCGCGCAGAACACGCAGCCGGGCGTCATGATGGGCACCCTGGAAGGGTTCCCAAACCCTCCCGCGACGCGCTCGGCCAGGCAAAGCCTGGCCGCCCGCACGCGATCATGCGCCGCTCGCGAGCCGCATCGCGTCCTCGACCTGCGGTTCGGTTTCGAAGCGGCGCGCCGCCTCCTGCTTGCGGAACCAGGTGCGCTGCCGGCGGGCGTAGGCGAACGTGGCCTGGATGGTCTCGGTGACGGCGTCGGCGAGCGTCGCGCTGCCGTCGAGCGCGGCGCCGAGCTGCTTGTAGCCCAGCGCCTGCAGCGGCTTCAGCGCGGGACCGTAGCCGGCGGCGCGCAGCGCGCGCACCTCATCGAGGAAGCCGGCCGCGATCATCTGCTCGACGCGCGCGGTGATGCGCGCTCGCAGCGTCGCGAGCGGCGGGTCCAGCAGCAACACCGTCGGCGCTAGATCGTCGGGCGGAGCCGCGCGCCGGCGCAGCGTCGTGATCGGCTCGCCCGTCTGCTCGTAGATCTCCAGCGCGCGGCTGATGCGCACCAGGTCGCGCACGCGGATCGCGGCGGCGGCCTCGGGATCGACGGCGGCCAGGCGTGCGTGCAGCGCCTCGACGCCACCGGCGGCGGCCTCGGCGCGGTGGCGAGCGCGGATGCTCTCGTCGGGCGGCGGCGCCTCGAACAGCCCGATGATCAACGCGCGGTAGTAGAGCCCGGTCCCGCCGGCGACGATCGGCAGCCGGCCGCGCGAGACGATGTCGGCGATCGCCCTGCGCGCGACGGCCGCCCAGCGCGCGGCGTGAAACGACTCGTCGGGGCGGACCAGATCCAGCGCGTGGTGCGGGACGCGGCGCCGCTCGTCGGCGGTCGGCTTTGCGGTGCCGATGTCCATGCCCACGTAGACCTGTTGCGAATCGCACGCGACGATCTCGCCGCCCGTACGCTCGGCCAGCGCCATGGCGAGCGCGCTCTTGCCCGACGCCGTCGGGCCCAGCACGGCGACGAAGCGCGTCCGTCGCGTGAGCGAGGGCGAGCTTTGCTTGCTCGAGCTCATCGCGGGAGGGCTTGGGGACCCTCCCAGGGTTCCCATTATTTGGTGGTCAGGCACGGCCGAAGCGCCTCTCGATCTCGCCGAGCGGCAGGCGCAGCAGGACCGGACGGCCGTGCGGGCAGTGCGAGCGCAGGTCGACGCCGTCCAGCTGACCGAGAAGCGCGAGCGCCTCGGTCCGCCCGAGCACGTCGCCGGCGCGCACGACGCTGTGGCAGGCGATCGTCGCCAGCAGGTGGTCGACGCGATCCAGCTCGCCGTCGCGCAGCGGCGTGCCGTCCGCGAGGTCGCTCAGCAGTTCGCGGATCAGCGGCTTCGGGTCGGCGTCCTTCAGCGGCTCGGGCACGGCGCGCAGGAGGATGGTGCCGGGACCGTGGCGGGCGACCTCGAATCCCAGCCCGCCCAGTACGTCGTCGGTCTCCAGCGCCGCAGCCGCCGCGTCGCCGACCTCGATCGGGATCGGAAACAACAGCTGCTGGCGCGCCATCTGGCGGCGCGCGTGCGCGGCGCGCAGCCGCGCATACGCGACCCGTTCGTGGGCGGCGTGCTGATCGACGAGGATCAGCTCGTCGGGCGCTTCGCACACGAGATACGTGCGGTGCACCTGCCCGATGTAGTTGAGATCGGCGAAGAAGCGCGCCGCGGACGCCGACGAAGTCTCATCGATCGCGACGGACGCGATCCCGGGACCGCCGGCTTCGGGCGCGTCGCGCGCGCGCAGGGGCAGGGCGCCCTGCGCTGAGTGGACGACACGCGCACGAAATGATCGCGTGGACGGAGTCGGGCTTTGCCCGGCGGAGTCCGTCGCGGGGGGGTATGGGGACCCTCCCAGGGTCCCCATCTGAACTGGAGGCTGGGTGAACGTGCGCATGGGCCGGTCGTCGGTCGTCCGCAGCCAGGGCGCGCGCGCGATCGCTGCGCCCACGACGTGGCGCACGGCCGCGTAGACCTCCTGCGCGCGCGCGAACCTCACCTCCAGCTTCTGAGGGTGAACGTTGACGTCGACATCGGGGCCCGGCACATCGAGGAACAGCGCCGCCATCGGGTAGCGCCCCTTCTCCAGCAGCGCGCCGTAGCCCAGCACCAGCGCGTGCAGAAGGTTCCGGTCCCGCACGAAGCGGCCGCCGACGAACAGAAACGTGTTTCGCGTCGTGTTGGTCGACTCGTCCGGCCCGGCCAGGAACGCGTGCACGCGGCAGCCGCCCTCGGCGCCGTCGGCCTCGTGCAGCGCGCCGGCCCCGCGCCGGGCCAGCGCCGCGCGCACGCGCTCGGCCGCGTCGCGGTGAGGCGGCAGATCCATCGCCACGCGCCCGCTCACGCGCAGGCGCAGGTGGGCAACCGGGTTGGCGAGCGCCAGCCGCAGCAGCGCCTCGGACACATTCGCGGTCTCGGTCGCCTCGGACTTGCCGAACTTCGCGCG
>DATMZL010001140.1:0-4203 GCA_035607075.1 Polyangia bacterium | reverse complement strand
CGCCCGCCCGCCATGTGCATCAGCGGAATGTTGACGGCCCCCGTCGGGTGACCCTCTTCGAACTCCGGGATCGACCTGACATCCAGGTAAGCCCAGCCGTCCTTGAGCAGCGCGTCGGCCTCTATCGGCGTGACCCGTTTGACCATGGTGCAGGTGATACCACAATATGGTGGTCCGTCATGGTCAAGGCCCCCCACCTGCGCGTCGTTGCGGCCGTGATTGCGCGCGGCGATCGTTACCTCATCACGCAACGTCGCCCGCAGGCGGTGCTGCCCGGGCTGTGGGAGTTTCCGGGCGGCAAGGTCGAGGAGGGCGAGACAGACGCGCAGGCGCTCAAGCGCGAGGTCAGCGAGCGCGTCGGCGTCGAGGTCGAGGTCGGCGCCTGCATCGGCCGCCGCACCCACGACTACGACGGCTACTCGGTCGACCTCGCGCTCTACCAGGCGACGATCGTCGGCGAGGTCGAGCCGAAGGCGGTGCGCGTTGCGGACTGCCGCTGGGTGACGTCGGGTGAGTTCGAGAAATACCGCTTTCCGGCGGCCGACCAGGCAACGATGGACTTGCTCCTTGGCATCAAGCGCGGGTGAAGCGCGCGCGGAAGAATAAGAAGGTCTCGGAGCCGCTGCCGCTGCGTGTGCAAAAGCGCCAACCGGCGCCCGACGCCGGCGGTGCGCCCGCGTTGCGTTCGCTGCATCAGGCGGCCGCGCGCTGGATCGGCGCGTTGATCCGCATGACGTCGCCGCACCCGGCGATGACCACCGCGCTGGACGTCGTGGCCCGTTTGCAGGACCGACCGTTCCGCACGAACTTCGTCCTGTTGGGCGAGCCCGGGACCGGCAAGGAAGGGCTCGCGCGCGCGCTGCACCAGCTGGTGTGCCCCGACGGGCCGCTGGTTCGCTTCGACGTCGCGGGCTTCTCCGACCACGACGCGCTGGCGGCGCTCGCGGGCGAGGGGAAGCGGGCGGGCGCCGGCGTGGCCGCGCTCGGCGGGACGCTGCTCATCGAGGAGGCGGCCGGGCTCGCGCCACGGACGCAGGCGGCGCTGATCCGACTGCTGAAGACCGGGCGGGTCGATCCGCAGGCCGACACGCCCGCCGGCGCCACGCGCCAGCGCGTTTGTGCGATCGCGATGTCCGATCAGGACCTCTGGGGCGAGGTGCGCGCCGGGCGCTTCCGTCACGACCTTTACTGGCGGCTGGCGCGGATCGTTCTCAAGCTGCCGCCGCTGCGCGAGCGCAAGCACGACATCGGTCCGGCCGCGATCTGGATGGGCAACCGGATCCTGCGCGACGCCGGCCTGCCGAACACGCTCGTGACAAGCGATGATTTGGAACGCTTGTCGCCGCAGGAGCGTGGGCACGCGATCGAGCTCAAGCGTGACGCGCTGGCGGCGCTGGAAGAGAACGAGTGGCAGGGAAACCTGCGCGAGCTGGAGACCGTGCTCGAACGCGCCTTGCTGCTCTACCGTGACGGGAACGCGCTGGACGCCAAGGCGGTCCGCGCCGCCCGCTGACGTCCGCGAAACGAAACGGATCGAGGGCGCTGCCGGTCTCTGGTACGCTGCTTGGTCCGACCGATGGCCTGTACCCGCTGCGGCGCCCTGATTTCCCTGGGCGCGAAGTTCTGCCCCGCGTGCGGGAAGGCCGTGCCTCCGGAGCCGGTCTCGGCGATGGCGGCCGCGCCGCCGCAACCCGCCGCCGGGATGGCGGGGTTCGTGCCGGTTCCTCAGCAGCTGCCGGGGCCGCCTGCGATTGCGCCGGGGGTGCCGGTGCGGACGACCAACGGACTGGCGATCGCGTCGCTGGTGCTGGGCTTGGTCTGGGTGTTCTGGATCAATTCGATCCTCGCGCTCGTCTTCGGCTACATCGCGAAGGGTCAGATCGACGAATCGCAGGGTAGGCAGGGGGGCCGGGGACTCGCGATCGCGGGGATCGTGCTCGGCTGGGTCGGGGTCGGCATCCTCGCCCTCTTCATCATCGCGGCGATAGTCAGTAAGCCCAACTAACTCCGGTTAAATCCGGCCGTTGCGTCCTTCCCAGGGCGCCGGCCGAAATGGTAAGTCTCGCGGGCCGAGTTCGGCCTCAAACCCAATGGCAATCACCCCCTTCCGCCGCATCCTCGCCGCGAACCGCGGTGAGATCGCCGTGCGCATCTTCCGCGCCAGCACCGAGCTGGGGTTCCGGACGGTCGCGATCTTCTCCGAGGAGGACCGCGTCCACCTCCACCGCTACAAGGCGGACGAGGCGTACCTCGTGGGCAAGGGCCTGGAGCCAGTCGCCGCCTACCTCGCCGAGGATGAGATCGTCGAGCTGGCGAAGCGGCACGACATCGACGCCATCCACCCCGGTTACGGCCTTCTGTCCGAGCGGGCGTCGTTCGCGCGCAAGTGCCGCGACGCCGGCATCACGTTCGTCGGGCCGACGCCGGAGGTGATCGACGCGCTCGGCGACAAGGTCGCCGCCCGCAAGATCGCCGAGGCGGCGGGCGTGCCGATCGTCCCAGGGACACCGGGCGGTGTGAAGACGGTCGCGGAGGCGCGCGCCTTCGCGGATCGCGTCGGCTATCCCGTCATCATCAAGGCCTCGGGCGGCGGGGGCGGTCGCGGCATGCGCGTCGTGCGCGCGGCCGAGGAGATGGAAGAGCTGCTGACGCGCGCCCGCTCCGAGGCGAAGAAGGCGTTCGGCGACGACACGATCTTCCTCGAGAAGCTGGTGGTCCGGCCCAAGCACATCGAGGTGCAGGTCCTGGGCGACAACCACGGCAACCTCGTGCACCTGTTCGAGCGCGACTGCTCCGTGCAGCGGCGCCACCAGAAGGTGATCGAGTACGCGCCCGCCTGGTCGCTGGCGCCCGCGCTGCGCGCCCGTATCGCCGACGACGCGCTCAAGATCGCGCGTCACGTGAAGTACAGCAACGCGGGCACCGTCGAGTTCCTCGTCGGCGAGGACGGCTCGCACTACTTCATCGAGGTCAACCCGCGCATCCAGGTCGAGCACACGGTCACCGAGGCGATCACGGGACGCGACCTGGTCCAGGCGCAGATGCGGATCGCGCAGGGCTACAAGCTGTCCGATCCGGAGATCAGCATCCACAGCCAGGCTGACATCCAGCAGCGCGGCGTCGCGATCCAGGCGCGCATGACGGCCGAGGACCCGCGCAACGACTTCATGCCCGACACCGGCAAGATCACCGTTTACCGGCCGGCCGTCGGCAACGGCATCCGCCTGGACGACGGCTCGGGCTACGTGGGCGCGCGCGTGTCGCAGTACTACGATTCGCTGCTCGCGAAGATCACCGCCAGCGGGCTCGAATGGAACTACGTGCGGCGCAAGGTGATCCGCGCGATCCGCGAGTTCCTCATCCGGGGCGTCAAGACGAACCTCGCGTTCCTCGAGAACGTGCTCTCGCACCCGACGTTCGCAGCGGGCAAGGCGCACACAACCTTTGTCGATGAAACGTCCGAGCTGATGCAGATGCCTCAGCGGCGCGATCGCGCGACGCGCATCCTGCGCTACGTCGGGTCGACGATCGTCAACGGCCACCCGACCGTGCGTGGCAAGCCGAAGCCGTCGATGTTCGTGCTGTCGGCCGAGTCGGCGCCGCCACCCGTGCCGCGGCAGCCGCCGCCCCCGGGCAGCAAGCAAATCCTCGAGAAGGAAGGTCCCACCGGCATCGTGAAGATGCTGCGCAAGGATCCGCGCGTCCGCTACACCGACACGACCTGGCGCGACGCGCACCAGTCGCTGCTGGCGACGCGGCTACGCACGTACGACATCGCGCGCGTCGCGCCCGCCACCGCGCACCTCGGCGCCAACCTGTTCTCGATGGAGATGTGGGGCGGCGCGACGTTCGACGTCGCCTATCGCTTCCTCTCGGAGGATCCCTGGATCCGCCTGGAGGAGCTGCGCCGCCTGGTCCCGAACGTGATGTTCCAGATGCTGGTGCGCGGCGCCAACGCCGTCGGCTACACCAACTACCCGGACGACGTCGTGACCGGCTTCATCGAGGAAGCGGCCGCCGCCGGCATGGACGTGTTCCGGATCTTCGACGCGCTGAACGACGTCGACAACATGCAGGTGGCGATCGAGGCGGCCCAGAAGACCGGCCGCGTCGTCGAGACCGCCATCTGCTACACGGGCGACGTCTCCGATCCGACCCGGACCAAGTACGACCTGCCGTACTACGTGAACCTGGCCAAGGAGA
>DATMZL010001226.1:0-2942 GCA_035607075.1 Polyangia bacterium | reverse complement strand
TCCGCATTCCGACCAGGCTCGACTTGAAGACGTTGCCGTACCTCCGGCGCCGCTCTTCGAGGAACGCGAACGGGTTCTTGAGGAAAGCCAGCGTCTCGCCCGCCAGCGGCATCCCGAGGCTGCCAGGCGGCAGCGGCGCTGGTGACGGGGTCTCGCTGGCGGTCGCTGTGCCGGTCATGGTGCCGGCATCCTACCAGCCGGCGACCAGCGCGCGCGCCTCGACGATGTTGTCCTCGATCGAGCAATAGGTCCAGCCGCCGTAGCGACCGATGGAGTGGATGCCGTGCGCGCGCAGCTCGCCGGCCAGCCGGCGCTGCTCGGTGATCGATCGCTGAGTGATGTGAACGTAGGCGGGGTTCATGACCACCGAGTGGTGCGCCACCAGCCGGTGACCGCTGGTGACGCCGGCGTTTTCAAGATCGGCGAGCACGCGCGGCAGCACGGCGTCGGCGTCGACCGCTGCATCCGCCGGGTAGCCGATCTCGACGTAGGCGCTCAGCCGATCGGAGTCGAAGATGTTGTCGTAGAAGCCCACGCGGTAGAACACCGTCGCCCGATCCGGGTAGTAGATCCAGTGCACGTCGCGCGGGCCCTTGCGATCGAAGCCGAGGTTGAACACCAGCACCTTGTTCCAGGTGAACACCGATGGGTCGTGGGGAAGGCCGGACAGCTGCGCCAGCCGGTAGAACGGCGCCGACGACACCAGCCGCTCGAAGCGGATCTCCCGCCTGGGCGTGCGCGCGATCCGCCGCTCGACGTCCAGACCCACCAGCGGTTCGCCGACAGCGATCGCATCGCTGCGCACCGCGCTCGCCAGCGCGCGCACGTACTCGAACGCGCCGCCCTCGGGATAGGTGAACGTCGAGTTGTAGCTGCGGTTGTCGGCGACCTTCATGTTGCGGATGATGTCGGCGAGATCGGCGTGCGGGAAGAACCGGCCCATCGCGTCGCGGTCGAGCGTTCCGAGATCGCAGGCGTACAGCTTCTCGTTGTAGGGGATGAGGAACTTCTCCGCGATCGAGCGGCCGAAGCGCGCGTAGAGCATCTCTTTGAAGTTGCTCTCGACCGGCGCGGGCGCGCCGCCCGCCGGTGGCGTTCGCGCGAAGTAGAGATCGTGCAGGCAGTCGATGAACTCGTCGTGCGGCAGCTGGTGGATGTTCTTCTGGAACGGGAAGTCGATCTGACGGCCGCCGTAGGCGATGAACGACTTCTTGTCGACCACGCGGATCTTCTGGCCCGGCATGCGCGCGCGCAGCCAGGCCTCGATCTCGGGGTGCTTGAAATGAAAGAAGTGGCCGGAGTAGTCCCACACGAAGCCGTCGCGGTGGATGGTCTTGCAGTAGCCGCCGATCTGGTCGTCGCCTTCCAGGATCAGGTAGTCGGCGCCTTCGCCCAGCGCGGCGGCCGTCGCCAGGCCGCTGATTCCGGCTCCGACGATGAGGGTCTGGACCTGGGTCGACGTCGACATCGACGTCGAAGATACATCACTCCCTAACCCGTGGTCGCGTCCTGCTCGGCCGTCTGCCCGTCGGCGAAGCCGTCGAGATCACCGATCGCCAGGCGCAGCAGCTCCGCCGCGCGCACGATCGCGGGGTGGGGTTGCTCGCGACGCAACAGCTCCAGCCGCAGGAGCGCCGCGGCGACGTCGGTCTTGATCTCCTGCAGGACAACCCAGGAGATCGCTGTGAAGTGTGGATGTTTGGGATCCCGGGACGCCAGGCCGACGCCCGTCGCAGCATCCGTTGACGAATCACGCATGGGAATCACGCTCCCTTCGCTTTGCGATTGAGACGTTGGGGCCGAGATCAGCTCGGTCAATCAGGTTGCGCCCCGAGGGCGCCTGCCGGCGAAGATTCACCGGGACAGCGCCAAACGGGGCGCTAGGATGCGCGGCGAGGAGCAGCGATGAACGACGAACAAGACGGCGACGAGGAGACCTGTCAGCACCTGGCGACCATGCACCATCACGTCCGCCCACACAGCAAGGGCTGTGAAGAGTGCTTGAAAATGGGCGATTCGTGGGTCCACCTCAGGCTGTGCATGCAGTGTGGACACGTCGGCTGCTGTGACGACTCCAAGAACAAGCACGCGACCAAGCACTTTCGCGCCACATCCCACCCGATCATGCGTTCGCTCGAGCCGGGCGAGACCTGGGGTTGGTGCTACGTCGACGAGATCGGCTTCGACCCGATCCCGACATAAATTCGGTTCGAGAAACGCCCGGCCGTCAGGAACGGCGGTCCGGACCCGAACCAGTCCGGATCCCTGGCGTCCTAGCGTCCTGGCGCTTTTCTTGTCTCAGAGCTCCTGCAGCGCGCGGTGGATCAACTGCACGCAGATCGATCCTTCACCGACGGCGGAGGCGACGCGCTTGACGCTGGACGAGCGCGCGTCGCCGACCGCGAACACGCCTGGGATGCTGGTCTCCATCAGATAGGGCCGGCGCGCGAGCGGCCAGCGGTCGCGCGTCAGCTCGTCGGCGCGCAGGTCGGCGCCGGTCTTCACGAATCCCTTGTCGTCGAGGGCGACGCAGCCGTCGAGCCAGTGCGTGTTGGGATCGGCGCCGGTCATCGAGAAGACGTTGCGGATCATGCGCGGGTCGGGCTGGTCACTGTCGACGTGCCGCCAGGCGATGCTCTCCAGGCGGTCGGTGCCTTCCAGCGCGCAGACCTCGGTGCGCGTGCGCAGCGTGATGTTGGGCGTGCCTTCGATGCGCTGGATCAGATAGCGCGACATGCTTTCCGCCAGGCCGGGGCCGCGCACCAGCACGTGCACGTGGCTGGCGAGCTGTGACAGGAAGACCGCGGCCTGGCCGGCGGAGTTGCCGCCGCCGACGATCACGATCTCCTCGCCTTGACAGAGCTGCCCCTCGAGGTGGGTCGCGCTGTAGTAGACGCCGTTGCCCTCGAAGCGCGGCAGCGCCGCCAGATCCAGCTTGCGGT
>DATMZL010000656.1:0-7045 GCA_035607075.1 Polyangia bacterium | reverse complement strand
CGTCCAGTGACCTTTCGTGGGGATCCTTCAGGGGTTAGGGAGAGGGGCCGGCGATGCCGAGCGCCAGCGCTATCGCGTCGAGAACCGCGGGCAGCTCGTTGAAAATGACGTCGTTCGAGAAGCGCATTACCTCGATACCTGCGTCGTTGAGATACGTGGTTCTTCGGTCGTCGTAGGCTTGCGCGGCTGACTCGAAGTGTTGGCCTCCGTCGAGCTCGACGGCCAAGTGTCTCCTTGCACAGTAAAAGTCCAGGATGTAAGGGCCAAGAGAATGCTGCCGACGGAACTTGAACCCTGCGAACCGTTTAGCTCGTAGCTGCGACCACAAGAGCATTTCTGTGTCCGTGGTGTTGCGGCGTAGAGCGCGGCGACGAGCGAGGGCGATGTTCACATGCCGTCTTCGGCCGCTGGTTCTCAACGTTGCGCCTTTGCGGTCGGCCCCTCTCCCTAACCCTCTCCCCGCTTCGCGGGGCGAGGGGACCTGAGGCCAGAGGGGGCGAGGGAGCTGAAGAGATAGTTGAGCCGCGGCGCGACAGCCGAATCACTTCGCCTGCGCTCCGACCGCTGGAAGCCCCAGACCATGCAGAACGCGGCTCGATTTTCCACGTGCGGGTGGGTATTCGTGGCCATTGCTGCGCTCGGCGGCTGCTCGAAGCGGGCGCTGAACCCCGACGGCGGCGTGGGCAACATCGAGGGCGGCGTCGTCGGATCGGGCGGCGCCGGCGGGCACGGCAACGGGCAGGGCACCGGCGGAAACGGGATCGCCGGACAGGGTGCGGGCGGGCAGGCGACGGGCGGCACGGCTGGCCTCGCCGCGGCCTGCTCGGATGCGTCGGACCCGCGGCTGGTGGTCGCCGGGCAGCGGATCCTGCGTCTCACGGTCAACGAGACGCTGAACACGGTCCGTTACCTGATCGACGACACCGAAGCCAAAGCGCTGGTCACGAGACAGATCGTCGGCGCGAGCGACAGCGACCCGGTCATCCGCCGGTTTCCGCCCCTCCTCCCTCCGTCCGCGATCGACACCACCGAGCTCTTGAGCCTGGATCTGGTCGCGGACGACGTCGCGAAGTACGTCTATGACAACTTCGCGTCGGTCACGGGGTGTTCGCCCGCCACCGATACGTGCGCGCACGCGTACCTCAAGACGCTCGCATCGCGGGCGTACCGGCGCATCCTCACACCGGCCGAGCAGACGCGGTTCGACGCGCTCTACACCACGTTGCGCTCGCAGCAGAACGTCAACGGCTACGCGGTCACGTTCACCATCGAGGAAGCGACCGAGTACTCCGTTCGCGCGCTCTTCCACTCGCCGCAGATGATCTGGCGCTGGGAGATCGGCGATCCCGCGAAGGCCTCGACCGCGCCGGCCGGCGTCCCGCTGACCGACACCGAGCTGGCGACGCAGCTGTCGTTCTTCCTGACCGATCAGCCTCCCGACGACATGCTCATCAAGGCGGCGGATGCCGGGACGCTGCGCACGAACCTGGCCACGCATGTGGACAGGCTGCTCGCGTCGCCGGCGGCGCACGACTGGCTGCGCACGATCATGGAGACGTACCTGACGATCAACCAGGTGCCGGCAGCGGATTTCGATCCCAACGTATTTCCGGTGTTCACGAACGCCCTCGTTGCCGACATGGAGCTCGAAGCGCGCAAGTTCCTTGACGAAGCGCTCTGGAACGGGAATCTGACCGACCTCGTACTTTCGCGGACGGCGTTCCTGAACACGAACCTCGCCACCAATATCTACGGCGTCGCAGTGCCCGCAGGTGCGACGGCGACCAACTTCGTCCGGACGACGCTGCCCGCCGAGCAGCGGGCGGGCCTCTTGACCAACGCCGGGTTCCTCACGGTTCAATCACGCGCCGACGGGCTCGACCTCATGGACCGCCGCGGTCTCGTCGTCGCGGGGACCCTGCTGTGCGTGACGCAAGCGCCTCACGCCATGGCGGTTTCGGTCGCCCCTGAATACGACTCGCTCACCTCACAAGAGCAGGCCGCGATGCACGCGGAGCCGGCGTGCAACAGCTGCCACGGACAGCTCGATCCCTACGGCCTCGCGCTGGACAACTACGACGCCATCGGACGCTTCCGCACCGTCGACGCCAGCGGGCGGGCGATCGACGCGCACGCCCAGCTTCCCGCTCTGGTCGGCGGCGGTACCGTCGCGAACGGGGTCGACCTCGCGGCGAAGCTGGCGGCGAGCCCCGCCTTCACGAACTGCATGGCACGGACGCTGCTCCAGCACGCGATGGTCAGCCGCGGCACCCTGGTCGAGCTCCCGCTGCCCCCGCAGCAAGCCGGCTGCGCGACCGCCGACCTCGTTCAGCGGTACAAGAGCGCAGGCGGAAAGACGTTCACCGATCTCGTGCGCGCGACGGCCGCGTCGCCCGCGTTCGGGCTCAGGCAGGCGGCCCAATGACGTCGTATCGTTTTCGCCGGCGCGCGTTCGTCACCGCTCTCGGCGGGGGCGTCGGTCTCAAGATCATGCTGCGCACGCTGGAGGGATCCGCGCAGGGAATCCGATCGCCGGGCCGGCTGCTGGTCACCCACTGGCCCGTCGGAATCGTCGCGGGGCAAAACGACGCGCTCTGGAAGCCGACGTCGGGCAGCGTGGGCGGCTCGCCGGCGCTCAAGCCGTTCGCCGACGCGGGCCTCGGGCCCGACATGACCGTGCTTCGCGGATTGAAGCTGCCGATCGGCTACGGCGGCGGTCATGAAGCCGGGACCGTCGGTGTGATGACGGGCGTTGCGCCTCCGGGCGTGCGATCAGGCGAGGTGGAGTCCGACGACGCCACTTCCGGCGGGCCTTCGATCGAACAGTTCCTGCTCAAGAACGCGCCTGCGCTCCAGACGCCTGGGCTCGGCTACGCGAACTCGATCGCGGACAGTCGCACGGACTTCGGCGAGATCTCGGCGAAGACGCTCTCGTACTCGAACGAAATGCAGGACGTCGGTGTCGTGCTCGGCACCGGGCGCGAGGCGGTTCCGTTGCGGTCGCAGATAAGTCCGCTCGTGCAGTACAGCAATCTCTTCGCCGGCTTCCTGCCGGGAACGGGCGGCCAGGGTGGCCAAGGTGGCCAAGGTGGCCAAGGTGGATCGACAGGCGGCTCGCCTTCACGGACTGCCGACGCGACGCTGAAGAACCTGGTGGGGCGGCGAAGCGTCCTCGACTTCGCCCGCGAGGAGCTGAACCAGGTGAAGCGCCTCGCGCCGACCGAGTCGCGGAGCAAGCTCGACATCCACACCGACTCCGTCACGGCGATGGAGAACGCTCTCAGCGCCACCATCGACAACGGCTACCCGAATCCCGTCGGAACCGGCGGCGTCGGCGGCAGCGCGACCGGGAGCGGCGGCGCGGGCGGCGGCGGTAACGGCTCGGGCTGCGCCTCGAAAGTGGTCCCACCCGCGCCGTCGTCGACAAGCGTGGGCATGGCCGATCCCGCGCGGGGTGTCGGCAACAACTACTCGGATCCGACGAGGGGCGCCACCGACGACGCGCCCATCCACGAGCAAGCGGGCAAGGCCCACCTCGAGGTCCTCAAGGCCGCGTTCATCTGTGACCTGATCCGCGTCGGCACGTTTCAGTGGTCCCCGGGCACGAACCACGTGGGCTTTGCGCTTTTTCCCGGCACAACCCAGCCGTACCAGCACAACCCCACGAGTCACAAGATCATCACCCAGGACACGTTCGCGTCGGCGACGGTGGCCGGGCTGAATACGTACGCGCAGTACTTGTTCAACGTGCAGGTCTGGTACTACTCACGCCACGCCGAGGTGTTCGCGGGCTGGAAGAAGGCGCTAGACGGTTGCGGCAACAGCCTGCTCGACTTCACCTGCGTTCCGTTCGTGACCGAGGTGATGGCGGCGGGCCACGAGCGATCGAACATGCCGGCGATGCTCATCGGCGGCAAGCAGCTCGGGTTCGTTCACAACCAGTACTGGACGGGCAACGTCGCGATCAACCAGTTCTGGGGAACCGTCGCGCAGGCCTTCGATTACAACTCGACCGATCTCCCGCTCGCCGCGCCGATCGACGGCTTGTGGGCGAAGCCCTAGCTCCGCGCCAAAGGCGCGGTGTACGACTATTGTTTCGCGCGGGGGCGATTCCGCGCTCGAGCTAGGAAGCGTCGCGTCCCGCCACTGTGTGGGCGGGTGAGATGGCGCGAAACGCCGACGGAACGTCAGCGTTTTGTCGTTTGTCGATTGCTGACCGACTCCTCAAGCACCGTCGGCACTGACCGATTGAATGCTTCAATACATGCTTCAACGATCAGCTTTTCTCGTCGGTGTTTTTGCGCTCGTGCTTGGTGGTTGCGGTTTCTCGCCCGGACCGACTGAGGTCAGCGGCGGCGGCGGCAGCAGCGGCGGTCACATCAGCCTCGGCGGAAGCTTCGGTACGGGCGGTGCGCGCGCGGGCAGCTCCGGGACGAACCCCGACGCGGGCTGCTTCGCGGTCAACCAGGGCGCCACGCGCCTGCCGCCGGACATCCTGATCATCCAGGACAAGTCGGGTTCGATGGACGACTCAGCCGACGGGAAGTGCACCAGCAACTGCGGATCGAAGTCGAAGTGGAGCCAGGTCACGACGGCGCTGAACCAGGTCGTCGGCATGACGGACCAGACCGTCAACTGGGGCTTGAAGTTCTTCTCTGACAACGGCCATTGTGCAGCGAACGGCGCGCCAGCTGTTCCGGTCGGCCCCGGACACGCCACGATGATCTCGAGCGCGATCGGCAAGACAAGCCCGGGCGGCAACACGCCGACCCGCGACGCGGTCGCGACCGGCGCCGCTTACCTGAAGGCGGTCAACGACACGAACCCCAAGTACCTGCTGCTCGCGACCGACGGCCTGCCGAACTGCCCGGCCGGTTGCAGCCTCACGAACCCGTCGATGGCGTGCACGATGACGGACAACCCCGCCGAGGACAAGGCGGCGACGGACGCGGTCGCGGCGGCCGGTCTGCCCACCTTCGTCATCGGCGTCGGCATGACCGGCGCGGATGCGACGCTGAACGCGATGGCGATCGCGGGCGGCGTGCCGCAGACGGGCGCCGCGACGTCGTTCTATTCCGTGTCGGACACGGCCTCGCTGGTGACCGCGCTGAACGCGATCTTGGGGCGCGTCGCGAGCTGCAAGTTCGACATCGGCACCGCGCCGAACGCGATGACCAACGTGAACCAGATCGACGTCTTCGGCGACGGCACGCTGATCTCGAAGGACCCGAACCGCGCGAACGGCTGGGACTACACCAACCCGGACCACACGGCGATCGAGGTCTTCGGCCCGAAGTGCGACGACATCCTCTCGGGCGCGATCAAGACGGTCACCGTCACGTTCCGCTGCGTCGTCGGTTGATCAATCGACGACGGGCAGACGGACCGCTTCGGCGGTGATGGGCCGGCCGAGCAGCGCCGCCGCGCGGCCGGCGAACCAGTCGGGATCGTCGGTCGTGAGATAGCGGCGCGTGCCGCCGCGTCCCAGCCGGGGCTCCATCTCGGGATGACGGGTCATCCATGTGGCCAGGCGATCGGCGACGATCTGACCCTGTTCGAGAATCTGGATCGCGCCGCCGCCCGACGTCTGATCGACGACGCGGCGGATCGCCGGCAGCAGCAGCGGGTAGTGCGTGCACGCGAGCAGGATGCGATCGGGCCGCGGCGCGGCGGCCAGGACGGGATCGAGATACTTGCGCAGGAAGAATTCGGTGCCGGCGCCGTCGAGCTCGCCCGCCTCGACGAGCGGCACCCAGAGCGGGCACGCTTGCTGGACGAGGCCAAGGCGCGGCGCGAGCTTCGCGAGCTCGAGGCGATACGAGTCGGACGCGATCGTCCCCGCCGTGCCGAGCACGGCGACCGCGCCGGTCATTGTGCCGGCGTCGGCGTCGGCAACGGGCGACGTGGCGCCCGGAACGGCGTCCGCGGGAATTCCGGCGAGCGCCTCCGCCGCCGGCCGCACGACGCCCAGGATGCGGCGGTCGGGGCGGCGCACGGGCAGGTGACGATGCTGCAACGTACGCAGCGCGCGCGCCGACGCCGTGTTGCACGCCAGGATCACCAGCGGGCAGCCCGCGTCGAACAGAAACTCGACGGCCTCGCGCGTGAACTGGTAGACGGCCTCGTGGCTGCGGCCGCCGTAGGGCGTGCGCGCGCTATCGCCGAGATAAAGGTAGTCGTACGCCGGCAGCCGATCGACCAGCGCCGATAGGACGGTCAGGCCGCCGAAGCCTGAATCGAACACGCCGATCACATGATGAAGCTACCATCGCGCGCGGGCGGGCGCGCGCGATCAGCAGCAATGCGACGAGCCAGGACAGTGACGCGCGGGAGGGCGCGTCGCCGACGGCGCACTTGCAGCCGCCGCTCTTGCTCGGCGGCTGACCATTAGCGGCCGCGCCGCCCATCCCGCCGCGACCGCTCGCGCCGCTCGTCCCGCCGGCCGAGCCGGCGGCACCGGTCGTTCCGGCCGCGCCGGTTGTTCCCGCGGCACCGGCGGTTCCGGCCGTACCGGTCGTCCCCGCCGCGCCGGTTGTTCCCGCGGCACCGGTTGTTCCCGCGGCGCCGGTCGTCCCGCCACGTCCGCCCGCGCCGGTCGTTCCGGCGGCGCCGCCCATCCCGCCGCGCCCGCTCGCGCCGCTCGTTCCACCAGCGCCGGCCGCGCCGGTCGTTCCTGCAGCGCCGGTACCGCCCGTTCCGCCGCCCGCGCCGCCGCTCCCGCCGCTCGCCCCTCCGCGCCCGCCGCCTGGATCGAATTCGTAGGCGCCGATGTCGACCTTCGTGCCCTGCGGGCGCGCCCGCAGATCGAAGTCGTGATCGGGAACGTCGCCGCCGGACATCCCGGCGTCGATGCAGGCGCTCGCCGCGGTCAGATGAAGGTCTGTATCGCTGAGGTAGCGCGGATCGACCTTGAGCGCGTTCGCCAGCCTCGTCATGTTCGCGAGGGTGTCGAGGTTGACGAAGTTTGTCGCGTTCCCCCAGAAGTCCGAGCTCTGGAGGTCGATCGGCGGCGCGGCCCCCGCGGCCCCGGAAAACGTGATGCCCT
>DATMZL010000688.1:0-2337 GCA_035607075.1 Polyangia bacterium | reverse complement strand
GGATGCAGCTGATTTGGATGAGCACCTTCAGCCTTGTCGGAGCCATCGTGCCGGTCGCGGCCGCCGGCAGCCTGTTCGCGGGCTTCATGTCGGTCGCGAACCTGAGCTACACGTTCAGCTACTCGAGCGGCGCTTGGCTCTACGAGCACGGCATGGCGATAGCGCCCCTGCGCGGCGTGCAACGCGCGTTGTTCGGGCTCGCGGGCGGCCCGGCCGACAAGCTGTCGCTGCACATGCTGGTCGTGGTCGCCGCGCTCGCGTATTTCGCCAGCTTCCTCGCCGTGCACCTGCTGCCCGAACGCGCCGCGACGCTCGCCAGCGACGGCGGAAAACCGCCCGCCGGGCCGGAGCGCTGGCTCGCGCTACCCGCCGGGTTGCGCCGGGCGACGAACGGGATCGCGCTTGTCGGCGGGGCGGCGCTGCTCGCGTGGCTGATCTGGCGGTTGAGGATCGATCCCGTGGCGTCGGTGCTCACGACGTTTCTGGGCGTCTGCCTCCTGCGGCAGTCATTCCTGGACGCGGTGTTGCGCCTCCGACGCGCCACATTCTGAGCCGGTGATGTGCCGTCGTCGACACTGCTGGGATGGTAGATACGCGGCGGACGGACCGTGAAGATCGCGACGTGGAACGTGAACGGCATTCGCGCTCGCCAGGACGAGGTCGCCAGCTTCGTGACGCGCGAGCAGCCGGACGTGCTCTGCCTGCAGGAGATCAAGGCGACGCGCGACCATATCCCGGGCACCGTCGGCGAGCTCGCGCTCGTCGACTACTGGTGCTACTGGCACGGCACCAAGGGCTACTCGGGCGTCGCGCTGCTCGTGCGCAAGGGCATCGAGGCGGATCGGCCCATGTACATCCATCCCGACTTCGACGTGGATACGCGGATCGCGGCGGCGCGTGTCGACGGGACGCTGGTGGCGTCGATCTACGTCCCGAACGGCGGCCGCGATTTCGCCGGTAAGGTGCGCTTCCTCGAGGCGCTAACCGCGTATGTCGCGGCGCTGCGCGCGACCGGCGACCGCGTCGTCCTGTGCGGCGACATCAACATCGCGCGCACGGAGATGGACGTGCATCCGAAGGAGCGCGACGATCGCGCCGTGGGGCAGCGCTCGGACGAGCGCGCGATGTTCCAGCGGATCCTGGACGCCGGCGGCTTGCACGACGTCGGGCGCGAGCAGGATCCGACCAACGACGCGCTCTACACATGGTGGGCGCCCTGGCGCAACATGCGCCAGCGCAACATCGGCTGGCGGCTCGACTACGTGCTGGCGAGCGACGCGCTGGCGGCGCGCACCGCGCGCTGTGTCTCGATGCGCGAGTTCGGCACAAGCGATCACGCACCCGTCGTCGCGACGTTCGACGACACGTCGCCGACAGTGCGGTCATGATCATCGTCTCGGACTTCGACGGCACGCTGACGCTGGACGACGTCACGACGTTCGTCTGGGACAAGTACCTCGGTTACGACTGGCGCGCGAAGCTGCTGCCGCCGACCTACGAGGGCCGGTGGACGCCGCTCGAGATGATCGCGCATGGGTACGGCGACATCCGCGTGCCGCCCAAGGAGCTGCTCGCGGAGATCCGCGACAACGTGCGGATGCGTCCCGGCGTCGAGGCGCTGGGCACGTTCTGTCGCGGCCGCGGCTGGATCTTCGCCGTCGTCAGCCACGGACTTTCGTTTTACATCGAGGCGCTGCTGCCTTCGTGGATCCCGTTCACGTCGTTCGTCGGGACCTTCAACGAATGGAGCTGGCGCGTCGCGCTTCCGCCGACGATGGTGTTGCGCCCCGGCGAGGACTTCAAAAGCCGTGTCGTCGCCGATCTGCGCACGCGCTACCCGGGCCGCCAGACCGTCTACCTCGGCGACGGTCGCCTGGATCTCGCGGCGGCATTGACCTGCGATCGGATCTTCGCCGTCGGCGGCAGCAGCCTGGCCGACCTGGTGCGCGTCACGGGGCGATCCGTGGAAGAGTTCGAATCGCTCGACGAGGTCGCCGCCTCCTTGTAGATGCAGATTGCGGTGCTACCATGCGCCGCATGGCAAACCCAACCGCGACGCTTTCGACCTCGATGGGCGACATCCAGGTCGAACTTTTCACCGATCAGATGCCGATCACCGCAGGAAACTTCGTGAAGCTCGCCAAGAGCGGCTTCTACGACGGGTTGCATTTTCACCGCGTGATCGAAAATTTCATGGTCCAGTTCGGCTGTCCCCACAGCAAGGATCCGAACAGCCCGCGCTGCGGAACCGGCGACAGCCCGCTCGGGCGCATCAAGGACGAGCACCTGCCGAACGCGAAGATCTCGAACGCGCGCGGGACGCTGTCGATGGCGAAC
>DATMZL010001188.1:0-2643 GCA_035607075.1 Polyangia bacterium | reverse complement strand
CGGCCGCCGCCGTTCACGTAGTTGGCGACGTTGTCGATGCTCGCCTGCGGCGACATCATGTTGGTCTTGCATCCCGACGGGAACGGCTTGTCCGGGTCCGAGTCGTCGCCGCCGGTGGTGACGCCGCCGACGCTGATGGACTTCTGGATGTGAATGTCAGTGAAGACGACCTTCCCGCACTGCATCGCCTCGGGCGTGCCGACGGGCGTGTTGAAGCTCAGGTACTGCGACGAGCGCGGCGACGAGTAGTACATCCACTCGCTCGTCGGGGCATTGACGGTGTTGACCGAGTGCTCGGAGCCGCTCACGGCGAGCTGCCCGAGCGTCGGGCTGGCGTTCACGGCCGGCGTGTTCAGCCAGCGCGCGAACGACATCCCCTTGGGGAACGTCTGGTTGACCGTGAGCGTGACGTCGTTCAGCGGATCCATGACGCTGAAGGGCCCCGTCGCCGTCGCGAGATCGCCGGGGCGCTTCTGCAGCCAGTAGAAGTGCAGGTGGCTGACGAACAGGCGGCCGCCGCCGTTCACGTAGTTGGCGACGTTGTCGATGCTCGCCTGCGGCTTCATGTCGACGTACTTGCTGGTGCTGCCCTCGCACGAGAGGACCGTCATGTCGTACGTCGCGAGCTTCGTCGCGTTCGACCACAGCGACGTCGCGGGCGCGAACGCGCCGCCCGCCGAGAAGCTGTTGGTGCCGCCGCCGCCCGCGTACAGGTGCACGCGACCGTTGCCGCCGTCGGTGGTGAACTCCGAATCGGCGATGCCGATGCGGCGGAGCAAACATTCGAGCGCGTCGGCCGCGCCCGTCGTCACCGCGATCTTCGGGATGTGGCCCTCCGACTGCGTGCGCGGCAGCCGCGTCTGATCGGCGTTGGTGATCGGGTTGTCCACGCACGCCGTGACCGTCGGGACCGTGATCTGCCGGCGCCACTTGCCGACCTGGATCACCACCGGAATGTTGCTGCCCGCCGGGACACCCGTCAGCGAGAACTTCCCGTTGATGTCGGTCAGCGCGGTCGCGATCGGCTTGCCCGTCAGCGCGACGCTGCACTTGTCGCACGAGACGCCCTCCGGCACCGGATCCAGCGCCGCGTTCGGGACGTAGACGACCACGTTGTAGAGCGGCAGCTTGCCGGCCGGATCGCGCACGGTTCCGCTGATCGACGTCGTCGCCGTGCCCGTGCACTTCGGCACGTTGCAGGCGATCCCCGTGCAGCCGCCGGTCGTCATGCTCGGGCAGACGTTGGGCACGCCCATGCCGCCGCCCGTCGGCGCGCCGCCGCACGTCCCCATCGGGCACGTGGCCGGGCAATTCAAAGTCCCGCCGCAGCCGTCGCCGATCGTGCCGCAGTACTGGCCGCCGCCCGTCGGGTTGCAGGTGATCTTCTTGCAGTTGGGATCGCCGCACACGTTGGGGACGCCCTGTCCCCCGCAGGTCGCCGGCGCGGGGCAGCCCGCGCAGTCGAGCGAGCCGCCGCAGCCGTCGCCGATCGTGCCGCAGTAGCGTGAGACGCCCGCGTTGCACGTCAGCGGCACACAGCCCGGCGTGCGGCAGATGTTCGACGTGCAGACCTGGCCGCCCGTGCAGCCGCCGCAGTCCAGCGTTCGCCCGCAGCCGTCGCCGATGCTGTCGCAGTAGCGCGCGCCGCCCGCCGCCATGCACGTTCCCGCCGTGCAGTTCGTCGGCGCGCAGGTGTTCGCGACGCCGGCGCCGCCGCACGTCGAGCCGCTCGGACAGTCGCCGCACTGGAGCGTCCCGCCGCAGCCGTCGCCGATCGTGCCGCAGTACTGGCCCGTCGCCGTCTTGCACGTGAGCGGCACGCAGCCCGCGCCCGGAACGCAGACACCCTTCGCGCAGACCAGGCTGGAATCGCACATGCCGCAGTCCATCGCGCGGCCGCAGCCGTTGCCGACGGAGCCGCAGTAACTGCCCGTCGCGGTCTGGCACATCAGCGGCATGCAGCTGGCGCCGGCGACGCAGACGTTGCCCTCGCAGATCTGGTCGTTCGGGCACATGCCGCAGTCCTGCATCCCGAAACAACCGTTGCCGATCACGCCGCAGTAGCGCCCGTTGGGCGGATCGCAGGTGACCGACGGTGTGCACATGCCGCCGTCGGTGGCGATCGACAGGTCGGGCAGACTCTGCCGCCCGTCGGTGACGGTCGACGAATCGGGACCACCGGTCGTGGCCATGTCGACGCCACCGGCGTCGGGGGGATTCTGGGTTGGCGTCGGCGAGCCTTTGACGCCCGCGCAGCCGCCGGCGGCGAGAGCCAGAACCAGGAACGTCCGGACGAGGGGCCTCCGGGACATAGTTCACTCCTTGGTGAGTCGGCGGAGTGAGTGTCCGCTGGCGTCCCCCACAGCTCTCGGGCGGACCGCTATTTAGATGAAGGACAGCCGGCGGCACCGCAGCGCGGTGGAAACGTTGCCGGCGGCGGCAGCTCCACAGTCCAGAAGATCTGGTTGCTGGCCGGGAGGATCGCGGCGAGAAATGCGAGCATCGCCGGTGCAGGCGCGATACGCATGCCTGGGGGACACCGCGCGGCGCGAAAGGTTCCGCTCGATGCGCTAGTACGACCAGCAACCGAAGCGACCTTCGCGGCCGCCAGTGAGGATGCGCTGGTAGAGATCCACGAAGCCT
>DATMZL010000910.1:0-3891 GCA_035607075.1 Polyangia bacterium | reverse complement strand
GCCCGTCTGCTCCACCGCCGATCGAACGCTGCCGCGCTTTTCCCAGGCGGCCGCCTCGTCGGCGCTCACCACCGCGTCGACCGGCCAGAAACGCCCGTCAGGCGTCCCGTCCGTGGCCACGATCGCGTAGTACGCCCAGGTCACCGGGAGACTGAGCGCGCGCGGAATTCCCCGCGGCGCGACGAGCGGCGGTGGAGATCGATGCTCCGGCGCGAGGTCCCAGCTGCGACCCCAGGCGAGCGCGTCGAAGATTTCGTAGTCGCGCTCCAGCCAGAGGTCGCCATCGGCAACCGAATGGATTCCTGCGGTGCCCGAGAAAGGTTCGCGATCCGAGCTGTCGAGCTCGACGAAGGCGTGAATATCGGTTCCCATGGCGCGGCCTCCCCTTCCGGACGATCGCTGATCACCCGCGTCGCGCTGCGCGTTCCGCTAGGATTGGCAGTGAGGAACGCCGTGCGGTTGTATCGTTATGTGGGCAGCGACGAGATCGCGCAGCAGGCGCAGGCATCGATCGAGCGTCTTCAGCCGGCGTCGCCCGCCGACATCCGCGCCTGGGCGCCCCGTCCGCTGCGCGGCGCGCTGGAGCTGACGTACATCGTCGACACCGCGGGTAACCTTTGGCTGTCCGATCGGCGCACCGAGCACGTGGCGTGCGCGCGCGGTGGCCAGGTGCTGGGCGCAGGCGAGCTTGCGCTCGAGATCGGCCGTGCGCGCATCACGGTCGCGAGCGTCACCAACCAGTCGACCGGCTACTGTCCCGAGCCCGATTGCTGGCCGGCCGTGCGCGAGGCGCTCTCGCGCGCCGGCCTCGGGCCGCCCGCCGCGTTCACCCACGCCTTCCGGTACCGGCGTTGCACGACCTGCCGCGGAATCAACATCCTGAAGGACGCGATGCCCGACTGCCCGGTCTGCGGCACCGCGCTACCCCTCGCCTGGAACCTGGACGACTGAGAGACGACCCGATGACGACGGATGAACTGGTGCGGCTGCTTGGCTCGGGCGAGATGCAGGAGCGGGGGAAGGCGCTCATCTGGGCGCATCAAAACGGCATCGACGGCGCGCGCGGACTGGTCGCCGCCATGCGCGATCCCAGAGCCAACGTGACGGCGCAGGCGTGGGCGATGATCGGCCTCGAGATGTTGCGTCCCCTCCCGACGGACGTGACGCACGACGTGCTGGTCGAGAAGCTGTCGGATCCGTCGCCGACCACACGATGCCACGCGATCAGAACGCTGGAGAAATTCGACGACGTCACCGCGCTCGCAGCCATCGCTCGCCTCGTGAACGATCACACGGTCGATGGCAGCGCCTGGGGCGAGGAAGACTGCAGCACTGTCGCCGGCACCGCCGCGGCGGCCGTCAACGCCCTGACAGCGTCGGCGGAGAAGTCCGGCCGGCTCACCGTTCACGTCTTCATCTCGACGGGGCGCTTCCAGTCGTTCGATGAGATGCGGGCGTACGTCGACAAGACGTACACCGAGGACGGCGAGGGCGTCCCGTCGCCGTTCATGCGCGAGGTCGAGCTTCACGGCTACGAGCCGATGCGTATCGAGGCGATCGAATCGGAGTCGCGACAGCCGGTATCGGTCGCCGAGCTGGTGGCGAAGAGCTCGTGGGCGGACCGGTGGTTGCCGGCCCTCGACGGCGCGCGCACCGCCGACGCGGCGATCTGCGTGTTTTCACCCAACCTGGTCGTCTACCCCGAGAGGTGTGCGCTGGCGCATCTCGGCTGCGTGCACTTTCGGGTAAACAAGGACGAGCCGTGACCGCGCGCGCGACTGCCCTCATGATCTTTGCGCTTGCGGCGGGGGCGGGGTGCATGCCGCCGTCGTGGGCGGCGAACGCGATCCTGCATCCGCAGCGGCGACCGATGACGCGCGTACCGGACCGCCCGTTCGATACTGTCGAATTCGAGGGGGCCGGCGTGAAGCTGAAGGGCTGGTGGTTCCACGCGCCGGAGAAGCGCGGGACGCTGGTGTACCTGCACGGGCTCTCCGATAACCGCGGAACCAGCGTCGGGATCGCGGATCACTTCCTGTCGCGCGGGTTCGACGTCGTGGCGTACGACAGCCGGGCGCACGGCGAGTCGGGCGGCGACGTTTGCTCGTACGGCGTCTTCGAGAAGCAGGATCTCGCGCGCGTGCTCGATCGCATCGACACGAAGCCGATCATCCTCATGGGCACGTCGCTGGGCGGGGGGATCGCCTTGCAGGCGGCAGGCGTCGCGGGCATCGATCGACGGGTGGCGGCGGTCGTCGCGATCTCGCCGTTCGCGGATCTGCGCACCGGCGCGACCGAGCGCGCGCCGTGGTTTGCGAGCAAGGGCAACATCGCCGACGCCTTCGCGCTGGTGGAAGCGGAGGGCAAGTTCCGCGTCGACGACGCCAGCGCGGTGGCCGCCGCGGGTCACGTCACGGCGCCGGCGTTGCTCGTTCACGGCGCGCGCGACGACGAGACGCCGCCCGCGCATTCTCAGCGCATCTACGCCACGCTGCACGAGCCGAAGCGCTTGATCCTGGTCCCGAACGCCACGCACAACCACGTCGTCGACGCGCAGGTTTGGCGCGAGATCGACGCCTGGGTCGACACGGCGGTGGCGGCCGCGGGGACGTCGGCCGCAGCGCCGCGACCCTGAACCGGTTCGCACCCGTCGGGGCTCATACCCGACGATGGCTTGGCCCACCCTCGGGACGTGCGCGCGCGGATCGCTGGTTTGGCTGGCTCTCGCGGGATTTGCGGTGGCGTGCGGCGGCGGCGGCGGTTCGGACGGCGGTGGCGGCTCCGGCGGCGGCGGGACCGCCGGGACCTCCGCAAGCGGTGGGCGCGGCGGCGTTTCCGGGACGACGGGCAGCGCAGGTGTTTCGGGGACAGCCGGCGGCGCCGGCACCGGCGACGCGGCGGGAAGCGGCGGAACGTCCTCGGGCGGCAACAGCGGCACGGGCGTAGGCGGCTCGGCGGGGACGACCGGCGTTTCGGGTCGCGGCGGCGGTAACGCGGGAACGGGTGGAGGCGGCGGCGCGACGGCTAGCGCCTACGATCAGGCGGTGCTCGCCGACGGTCCGGTGGGCTACTGGGCGATGAACCGATCGCCCGCCAGCGAGCCGGATCTGACCGGCCGGACCAGCGCAGGGACGTACCGGGGCAGCACCGCGCCGCTCGCGACGATGCCCAACGGGGATCAGGCCGCCGACTTCAACGGCTCGACCCAGTACATGAGCATTCCGTCGAACGCGGCGTTCTCGATTCCGACCACGCACAGCCTGACCTGGGAGGCGTGGATCCGCCCCGACACGCTGCAGTTCCCGAACAACAGCAGCGGCTACGTCGACTGGATGGGCAAGTGTCAGGACTACAGCCCCACCTGCGAATGGGAGGCGCGGCTCTACAACACGACCAACTCGGAGAACCGCTGCAACCGGTTCTCCGCGTACGTGTTCAATCCCAGCGCCGACCTCGGCTCGGGCGCCTTCTGGCAGCCGACCTGCGGTCTCATCCAGGCCGGGCAGTGGTACCACGTCGTCGGCGAGTACACGACGCTCAGCCAGCCGTCCGGTTGTCAGAACGCCGCGCAGTATCCCGGCGCGGTCAACATCTGGCTCAACGGCGTGCCGTGGAACCAGTCGCGCCACGGCCAGACCGGCTGCTTCAGCCAGTACAACGTCGTACCGCAGGCCAACAACAGCCCCGTGAACGTGGGCACCATGGCGATGGACGCCTGGTTCCAGGGGGCGATCGGCAAGGTCGCGATCTACGACAAGCTGCTCAGCCAGGCCCAGATCACCACCCACTACCAGGTGATGACCGGCAAGAGCCCCACGGGCAGCTGCGCGGACAGCTGCAGCTTCTAGAGACCACGGCGGAGTGACCCGGGCTATCCTCCGGCGATGGACG
>DATMZL010001161.1:0-7790 GCA_035607075.1 Polyangia bacterium | reverse complement strand
CCGTCGGTGGTTACGTCGATGCAGTCGGAGAGGTTGGGGACCTGCACCACCTGCGAGTACTGGCCATCGAGCGTCGTCTTGAGGACGCTGTGTCCGCCGCTGCCGCTGAACGGCCGCCGTTCGATCCAGATGTACTCGCCGTCGCGCGCGATGCGCTGGAACGACGAGGTCGCGTCGCTGGTGCCGTCGGCGTAGTACCAGACGATCCGCCCCTGGCGGTCCATGATGTACAGCCAGAAGATGCCGGTGTAGTAGCAGGAGATGTTGTTGCAGCCGCCCTTCGAGTTCTCGAGCGCGCCGAACATCCAGCGGTCGGGGCTGGCCAGCGTCGCGTCGTACATCGACACGGTCGGTTTCGGCATGCCGCTGGGCAGCGCGCCCGTCGTGCCCATGTAGTCCTTCGTCTTGTAGTCGACGCCGCCGAGCTTGTTGACGATGCGAACGGTGATCGCCGTCGAAGCGGGCACGCCGAGCACGACATCGCGATGCGATCCGGTCGCTCCTGTTGCGCCCCGCGACGTCATGACCGACCCGCCCGCGAACGTGAACTCGAGCAAGACCTGATCGGAGGCCTTCGCCTGCGTCCAGGTCACGACCAGGATCGTGGTCGTCTGCGGATGAACGGCGATGTTCACGGCGGAAACGAAATCGTCGCCGGAGGCCGCGCCCGCCGTTCCCGCCGTGCCGCCGCCGGTGCCAGCGGTGCCGGTCGTACCGCCGCGTCCGGCGGTGCCGGTCGTACCGCCGCGCCCGGCGGTGCCTGTCGAGCCAGCGACCGCGCCGCCGCGTCCGCCTGTCGAACCGGCCGTACCGCCGCCGCGCCCCGCGTCGCCCGTCGGCGCGCCGCCTGCGCCCGCAATGACGCCGTTGTTCCCCGCGGTGCCGGTCGCGCCCACCCCTGTCGTGCCGCCGGTCGTCGATTGACCGCTGCCGCCCGTCCCGGCGTTGCCGCTGGAAACGATGCCGCTACCGCCGGTCGCCGCCGTGCCCGAATTTCCTCCGACCGTCGGGCCTACGGATCCCACACACGAGGCACACCACGCCCCGAGCGCGACAAGCGCCAGCGCAGGAAGCTTCGCCATGGCGTTCTCCATTTTTCCGTCGGGCTCCACGATCCTGGTCCAGCCACGGATGTGGTGCTAGCCGTCAGCCTACATCGGTGCATGTCCCACGCGCGCGGCATCTGTGGCCATGGCATGGGCGATCCGCAGATTCTGCGAAGAACCGCCGGTGAATCGAGATTGTTCGACGAACGCGCTGCGGTTCGTGCACGAACATCGATCCGCGTTCGCGTCGTGCCGTGGCATGCCGATTGCGTTTGTCCCGTGGCATCGCTTCCCAACCCCACGGAGAACGAACATGACCGCCTTCACCTCGCGAACCGAGCTTCCTCGTCTGTCCCTTGCGCTGGTTCTGATCAGCACGTCGGCCGCCCTGACAGCGTGCGGCTCCAACAAGATTTCGATCGACGACCTGCCGGCCGAAGTCGAGCGGCGAGCCTGCGCGCGAGCCGTCGCCTGCGGCGGCGCCGAGAGCCAATCATCCTGCGAATCCACGCTCTTCGTCGCCGAAAGCTCCAGCCTGAAGACGTTGGTCGCAGCGGTCAAACGCGGCACGGTCGACTACGACGGCGAGAGCGCCGACGCGTGCCTCGACGCGATCACGACCACCGACTGTGCAGAGCTTCGCGCAGAACCTGCGGCCTGCGACAAAACTTTTCGCGGGAAGGTGGCCGCCGGCGGCGTGTGCGTCATCAGCGCCGAGTGCGCTGGTGGTGGACAGTGCCTGGAACCTGACACTTGCACAGCCTCCTGCTGCGTCGGGACCTGCGCGGCCGTCGCCCCGCCGGCGGCGCTCGGCGCGGCGTGCAACGTCCTCGCGTCCAAACCGTGCGTCGAAGGCGCCTTCTGCGCCAGCGATGGAACGTGCGCGCCGCGGCGCGCTGTCGGCGCCTCCTGCACGGGTGCGCCGGACGAGTGCCTCGATCCGGCCGTCTGCCTTTTTCTTCCCGACGGCGAAACCTGCACGGTGATCTCCACCGCGCCGGGGGCGGCGTGCTTCCCAGGCGCCAACTACGGTTGCGGCCGCGATGACGAGACGTGCAACGCCACGACCTCGATCTGCACGAAGCGCGCGCCGGTGGGTTCCGCCTGCCAGAGCAGCAGCGACTGCGTCGGCTTTGCGTACTGCGACGTCAACGCCGGAACGTGCAAGGCGCGCCCGACCGTCGGCCAGGCCTGCGACTACGCCACCGGCACGTACTGCCTCGGCGATCTCTCCTGTTCGAACGGCGTCTGCGCAACGCCCGCGGTCGGGACCGCGTGCGAGCCGTAACTCACGAGCCGGTCGGCGCGACGATCTGCAGACCGTTGACCGGCGCGCGCACGTTGGTGCCCGTGCCCGTGCCGGGCGTGGCGGTCAGCGTGAACGTCGCGCCGGTCACGTTGCGGAACACGATGTAGTTGCCCGCCCCGCCGGCGGGCGCGAGCGTGAAAGACGTGAAGCTGGTGGGCACCGGGCTCGTCTGGCTGACCGTGAACATCGCCGTGCCGATCGAATAGTTGTACGTGCGCGTGGTTGTGGTGCCGGTGCCGATGTCGCCGGTGACGTAGACGTAAACGTCGTAGCTGCCGGCGGTGATCGACGCGGGCAAGCCGCTGACCGTCACCACCGCCGGCATCGAGACCGCCACCGGATCGAGGTAGCCGTTCATCATGCGCGTGTTGCCGGGCATGTCGGCGAAGCCCACCAACCACTCGCCCGGATTGGTGCCCATGCTCGGCGAATTCCACGTCGCGCTGGCGCTCGTCGCGGTTCCGTCGGCGAGCCGAAGATTGGGAAGCGTGCCTATGATGTTGGCGGCGCCGTTCCAGTTCGCAGCCGGCTTCACGCCGGCGATTTCAGTCGCGGCCATCGCGGGCGCCGCCACCAGCATCGCGCCGCCGGTGCCGCCCATCGAGGTGCGACCGCCGATGAAGTCGATGCTCATGATCACCTGACCACTCCCGCCCGCGCCCGCCGCGCCGCCGCCCGTGCCCGCCGCGCCGCCAACGCCCGCGCTGCCGGTCGTGCCCGCGCTTCCCGTGATGCCCGCGCTCCCCGTCGTCCCGGCGCCGCCCGTCGTGCCCGCACTGCCCGTGGTGCCCGCGCTTCCCGTCGTCCCAGCGCCTCCCGTCGTCCCGGCGTTGCCCGTCGTCCCGGCGCTGCCTGTCGTGCCCGCGTTGCCCGTCGTGCCCGCGCTGCCCGTCGTCCCGGCGCTGCCCGTTGTCCCGGCGCCGCCCGTCGTGCCCGCGCTGCCCGTCGTCCCCGCGCTGCCTGTCGTGCCCGCGCTGCCCGACGTGCCCGCGCTGCCCGTCGTCCCGGCGCTTCCCGTCGTCCCGGCGCTGCCTGTCGTGCCCGCGCCGCCCGTCGTGCCCGCGCTACCCGTCGTGCCCGCGCTTCCCATCCCGCCTGTTCCAGGCCCGCCGCACGACTTGCACGTTTCGCCGCCGCCGCCGCAGGCCAGCCCGAGCCCGGCGAGGGCGAGCAAGAGGATCGCGCGCCCGACTCCGAGCGCGCAAGCATGCAGGCGCACCACCGTCGGATCAACGGCGGCTCGGGTGCTGGGCTTGAATCGCATGCCCCCGCAGCTTATCAGCGCGCGGGGTTGCGCCTTGCACGTCGCCGAAACGCCTTCTAAGGTTCGGCCCCATGAAACGCTCCTCGCTCCGTCTTTCCATCCTCTCAACCGGGCTCGCGGCGGCCGTCGCGCTGGGCGCGACCGCGGCGCGCGCCGATCTCGACCTGCCCCGCCCCAGCCCCTTCGCGAAGGTGTGGCAGGTCGTCGGTCTGACCGAGATCACCGTCGATTACAGCAGTCCCGGCGTCAAGGGACGCAAGATCTGGGGCGGCCTGGTGCCGTACGATCAGATGTGGCGCGCCGGCGCGAACTCGGCGACGAAGGTGACCTTCAGCAAGAACGTCATGTTCGCGGGCAAGCCCGTCCCCGCCGGCTCCTACGCGTTCTTCATCATCCCCGGCAAGGACGCATGGACTGTCGTGCTGAACAAGAAGCCCGACCAGGCGGGCACCGGCAAGGACTACAAGCAAGCCGACGATCTGTTGCGCGTTTCTATCAAGCCGAAGGCGGCGCCGTTCCGCGAGCGTCTGGCCTTCCTCGTCACCGACTTCACCGACGACAAGGCGTCGCTGGATCTCGAGTGGGAGAAGCTGCGGCTCTCGATCCCCATCACCGTCGAGACGTCGGCGCAGGCGATCGCGAACATCAACACCGCCGTCGACGGCACGTGGCGCACGTACGCCAACGCCGCCCGCTACATGCTCGAGAACAAGAAAGACTTCGACAGCGGCATGAAGTACGTCGACCAGTCGCTGGCGCTGAAGCAGGACTGGTTCAACCTGTGGATCAAGGCCGAGCTGCTGGCCGCCAAGGGCAACGTGAAAGAAGCCCTCCCGACCGGCGAGAAGGCCTACGAGATCGGCCAGAAGTCCGAGAACTTCTTCCTCGAGGGCGAGATCAAGAAGACGCTCGGCGAGTGGAAGAAGAAGAACAAGGCGTAGCGCGCCTCGGTCCCCTCGCCCCGCGTAGCTCAGGTCCCCTCGCCCCGCGAAGCGCGGAGAGGGTTAGGTGAGGGGCCCGTCTTCATCGCGGGCCCCCTCACCCGCCGAGCCTTCGGCTCGGCGGCCTCTCCCCCTATCGGGGGCGAGGCGAAGATAGAACGCGGAGATACACGTCGAGGTAGCGATCGACGGCGGGGCCGAGTGCGTAACGGCTCTCCACCAGGCGGCGGGCGGCGGTGCCCATGCGGCGGCGCAACGGCTGGTCGTCGAGCAAGCGGGCGACGGCGGTGGCCATCGCGGCGACGTCGCCGACGGGGCGAAGGAAGCCGACTTCGCCGTCGGTGACGACCTCGGGCAGGCCGCCGACGGAGGACGCGACGACGGGAACGCCGCAGGCCAGCGCCTCGAGCGCCGCGAGGCCGAAACTTTCGATCTCGCTGGGCAGCAGAAAGACGTCCGCACCGCGCAGGAGCGCGGGCAGGTCGGCGCGCTCGCCCAGGAGCTCGACGTCGGCGCCGAGACCGCGCGCGGCGATCGCAGCCTCGATCCGCGCGCGCTCTGGACCGTCGCCGATCAAGCACAGGCGCGCCGGACGCGCCGCGCGCACGCCCGCGAACACCTCGACGACGTCGTCCAGCCGCTTGAGCGGGCGAAAGTTGGAGACGTGGACGATCACAGGCGGACCGCCGCCGCGCCCCGCCCGCTCCGCGTCGGCCGCCGGCGTGAAGCGATCGACGTCGACGAAGTTCGGGATGACGTCGATCGCGATCGCGTCGGGCACGCCCAGCGCGACGTGCGTGGCGCCCGCGAGCCAGCGCGACGGCGTCGTGACCGCGTCGCTCGACGCGATCGAGAATCGGGTCAGCGGCAGGAAGCTCGGATCGGTTCCCACCAGCGTGATGTCGGTGCCGTGCAAGGTGGTGACGATGCGCGGGGCCAGCGGCGCGCCGCCCTCGGCGACCAGCACCTGACGCGCCAGGTGCGCCGCCACGGCGTGCGGCAGTGCGTAGTGCGCGTGCACGAGATCCAGCCGCTCGCGCCGCGACACCTCGACGATCTTCGACGTCAGCGCCAGCGTGTAGGGAGACTGCTTGAGCTGCGGGTACGCGGGCGGCGACACCCGGTGGAACACCAACTGCGCTGCCGCAGCCTGCACCCGCGCGTCCATCCGGCCCGGCAAATCGTCGCTGAACACGTGCACGGCATGGCCGCGCCGGGCGAGATCGATCGCGATCTCCGTGGCGATGACGCCGCTGCCGCCGAAAGTGGAGAAGCAGACGACGCCGACGCGCAACGGGTTCACGCGTCGATCTCCTGCAACTCGGTCACGTACGGTCCGACGGACGCCAGCCGGTCCATGACCAGACGCTTGAACGCGGCCGGCCCGATGCGCCCGGCGAGGGACGGCCACGCGTAGGCGCGCTCCTGCGGGACGCCGCCGGGGGCGAGCGCGTCGCGCAGCCGGGCGAGGCGCGCGAGCGTGACCTGATCGCGCGCGGCGAGCTTGCGCGCGTGGCGCGCGGTGAGACGGTCGAGAGCGCGCGCGACCGCCGCGCGCGTGCGCGACGCCGCGCGCACGAGGTTCCGATCGGCGGGATCGGCCTCGGCGACGGCGGCCGTCAGCGCGTCGACCGCCGGGAGGATCTCCGTCGCCACGCGCGCCGCGAGCGGCGCCGCCGCCTTCGCCGGCCGCGCGCCGCCAATCTGCGCGGCGAGATCCGCGTCGCTGCGCGCCAGATCGTCGGGCGCCAGCGCCAGCTCGCCCAGCACGCGCCGCGTGCGCGCGTCGCGACAGCGGAAGCGCGCGCGCGGAATCGCCAGCGGCGACGGCAACCCGAAGTGCTCGTAGACGGGCGGTAGCTGCGCGAAGTAACTGACCTCCGCCGGTCCGCCCACCGTTGCCGCTACAGGCAGCAGCGTGTCCTGCACGATCGGCCGCAGCAGCGCCGACGTCGAGAACCGCAACGGCTCGCGCGCGAGCGTCTCGGCCAGCGCCGCGTCGGCGACACGCGCATCGCCGCCCGACAGAAACCAGCCGTCTGCTTCACCCCTGCGCCGTTCCAGGCGATAGCGCGGGCCCTCGGCGGCGTCGCAATGATGAAAGAGCAACGCGCAGCCCGGTCGGATCGGGATCTGCGCGGCGAAGCCCGCCTCGGCCAGCGCCGCGCAGCGCGCCTGCAGCCGCGCCTCGATCTCGGGAGCGGCGCGCAGGGCCTCCGCGTAGATCGGCGCGGCCGCGCGCGCGATGCCGGGGTCGCGCGGATCGAGGATCAGCAATCCCTCGTCGGCAAACAGCGCCGCGAGGACGCCGGCAAACGCGTCCGCGAGCGGGCGCCCCGCGACGTAGTGCGCGCGCAGCAACGCCAGCGTCTCCGACGCGGCATCCGATGGGCCGAGCAAATCGGCGAGCGCGTCGAGCAGACCTACGACGTCGGACCCGAGCGTGCGGTGCGCGATCGCCACCCGCCCCTCACCGCCCCGTTCGTCGGCGAGGACGAGGCGGACGGGCTTGCCGTCGGCGGCGGCGATCGTCGCGCCGGCGATCTCGGCGAAGTCGTGGTCCTCGGTCTGCAACCAGAACAGCGGCACGCAGCGCACGCCGGTCTCGGCGGTCAGCGCGCGCGCGACGGCCACGGCCGAGGCGGCCTTGTAGAACCCGTACAGCGGGCCGAGGAACAGCCCCACCTGCTGCCCGGTCGCGACGATCGCCGTTTCCCCCGCCGCGAGCGCATCGAGCTGCTCGGCGCGCGCGGCGCTGGCGGGCAGCCGCGCGTGCTGCGCGCGCAACGCCGCGACCACCGCCGGGGCGGCGCGGCGCGCGACGGCGGCGCGGGCGCTGGCCGCGCGATCGGCGGCCGAGCGAAAGTCGCGCGGCAGGAATCCGTGCGTGGCCGCGTCGCCGGCGAGGTACGCGCTTGAGAACGGGCGAGCCACCGAGGGCATCAACTATACTCGGGCGCCGGCGCACCGCCGCTTGGCCGTCTGCAGCTCATGCGCCCGCATCCGTCTAACCGAACCAACCTCTCGGCGGTCTTGTTCCCGCCTTTGTCCGCCCTCGCCCACCCACGTTCTATCCGCCTCTTGGCCCTGACCTCGCTCTTGTCGCTCTTCGTCTCGCAACCCGCGCGCGCCGCGGCCGGTCCGCCGGTCCAGCCCGACGCCGCGCAGATCGCGCTCGGCCTGCGCAAGCTCGGCGTCGTCGGCAGCGTCCTCTACATCGCCGCCCACCC
>DATMZL010000238.1:0-3252 GCA_035607075.1 Polyangia bacterium | reverse complement strand
ACCGCCAGCAGCATCACCCCGCCACAACACGCGCGCAACACGACGTCCCTCCAAGAGGTACGTCTCCGCATCCGATCTCCTCACCTTGGAAACCGCCGCGGGCGCCGCGTTCCCGCCCTCTCGCCAACCTACCCCAGAGCTGGCGCTTCGGCTAGTACAACATCGCAAACCCCAACCAACACCAAGCCAACACCTCGACCATCGTCAAGAAACCACGAACAACTGTCACCGCAACGCCTCGCGCCGAGCAAGTGCCCGCTTCGCCGGGACTGTCCGAAGAAACGGTCAAACTACTTTGGGCACGGTTAGTTGACAGCGTTTTCGAGTCGGCCTTCGAAGGTGATGGCGAAGGCATTGAGGGCGGGCTTCCAGCCCGTACTCGATCGTTGTGGCCTCGGCCCGTCGGGTCGAGGCTGCGGACGGCGAGCTAGCTGTCCTGCCTACGGAGGTTGTGAACGCGGCTGATCGGGGGTTGCCCTCGTAGCGAGCTGTGTGGGCGCGCTCTGTTGTAGGGGGATGAAACTGGGCGGGTGGAGTCGCTGCTTCGTCCGCTCGCTGGCGTAGCGTCGGCGGGTGCCGGGACAGGGGCTTGAGGGCGAGACGGAGGTTGGGCAGGCCGTCGCATTTCTATGGGCTGCGAGGCCGTGATTTGTAGTTGGCCGCGCCTGCGACTGCCCGGGTGTGCTGCGAGCACGGTTCCGTAGTTGTCGTTTTGCCTGCCTCGTCTCGCGGTCAGCGAAGGAGAGGAGGAGAGCGATGCGTTTCGTTGCGCTGGATGTTCATCGCGACTTCTGCGAGGTCGCGATCGCCGACGCTGGCGCGGTGCGGTTGGCGGGGCGGGTAGGGACAGTGCCGGCGGAGCTCGAGCTGTTCGCACAGAGCTTGGCTTCTGATGATGAGGTGGTGCTGGAGGCGACCGGCAATGCGTTGGCGGTCGCGCGGATCATCGAGCCGCACGTCGCTCGGGTCGTGCTTGCGCATCCGAAGGCGGTTGAGGGCATAACGGGGGCGGGGCCGAAGACGGACAAGATCGACGCCCGTGCCTTGGCGAAGCTGCTCGCGGGCGGCTTGGTGCCGGAGGTTTGGACGGTCGATGAGTCGACGCGGGTGCTGCGGCGGCGGGTCGCCCGACGCGCGCAGCTGGTCAAGCAGCGGACGCGGGAGAAGAATCAGGTGCACGCGATCCTGATCCGTAACCTGCGGCCGCGGCCGCCGATGAGCGACCTCTTCGGTGTCGCCGGCCGGGCCTGGCTGGCGTGGCAAGAGCTGCCCGCAGACGAGCGGGAGATGCTGGATGCCTGCCTGCGTGAGGTCGACTTCCTGGACGATGAGGTCGCTCGCGTCGACCGCGCGCTGGCCGAGCTTGCGCTCAACTCGCCAGCGATGCGGCGCCTGATGACGCTGCCCGGCGTCAGCTTCGTGACGGCGGCTGCCTTGATGGCCGCAATCGGCGATATCAGCCGCTTTCCGACGCCAGCGCAGTTGGTCAGCTACCTGGGCTTCGACCCGCGCGTGCGCCAGTCCGGTACAGAGCCGGCCCGGCACGGCAGGATCTCGAAGCAGGGGCCCGGCGAGGCGCGGCACCTGCTCGTCGAAGCGGCGTGGCACGCAGCCCGCACGACCGGGCCGCTGCGCGCGTTCGCCGAGCGCATCGCGAGCCGACGCGGCTCAAAAGTCGCCGTCGTCGCCGTCGCACGCAAGCTGGTCGTGATCGCCTGGCACATGCTCACCCGTGATGAGGACTACGCGTTCGCTCGTCCCTCGCTCGTGCGCGAGAAGCTGCGGCGCGCAGAGCTGATGATCGGCGCCGAGCGCCGGCAAGGTCGACGCAACGCAGTCCGCGTCTTCGCAAGCGGTGCCCAGCACCGGCTCGAGAAGGAGCTCGCCGCGCAGGCGGAGATCGCCTACCGCCGCCTCATGCAGGACTGGCAACCGGCGCCGAAAAAGGGCGCGGGCGCCGCACCGGGGCGCGCAACCTATGGGCCGTCAAGCGGCCAAGCAGCGCGGCAGGACACAGCCCCACGCCCTGCGCTTTAGCTCGCGGATCACCCGCGCCAACGCCACTCTCGCAAAGCAGCCGCCCAGCGTCCAGCACTTGACTTTCATCCGTAGTGGTGGAGCCAGTGTGGCAGGGCGGCGGCGCGTTGGTGGTGGGAGTTGTAGAGGAGGCCGTACGCCCATTCGCGCGCCATCGTCTGGTGGAAGCGCTCGACTTTCCCGTTTGTGCGCGGCCGGTAGGGCTGGGTCGTGAGGTGCCGGATCTGTTGGTGTTCGAGCAGCTCCTGGACGGCGCGGCTCTTGACGTAGATCCAGGCGTTGTCGGTCATCAGCCGGCGGGCGACGATGCCGTGGCTGGCGTAGAAGCGAGGGCGCGTTCGAGGAAGCCCACGACGGTCGCTGCGCGCTGGTCGTCGTGGATCTCCGCGTAGGCGAGGCGTGAGTGGTCGTCGATGATCGCGTGCACGACATCGACGCCGTCGCGCTGCTGGCGGTCCTGGCTGGAGCGGTGGCCGGTGACGCGGTGGCCTGGGCGCTGGAAGCGGGCGTATTCGCTGGTGTCCATGTGCAGCAGATCAGCGGGGCAGGGCCATTCGTAGCTGTTGGCGTGCTCGCGCGCCGGCCGCGGCGGCCGTGAGATGCCCGCTCGCCGCAGCACCTTCCAAACGGTCGAGTGGCAGCAGCCGGTGGCGCCCGCGACCAGGCGCGGCCCCCAGCCGGTCTGGCGGCGGCAGTCACAGATCGTCTGCTCGAGCTCGGGCGCGAGCTGCCGCGGCGAGCGCTGTGGGCGGCTCGAGCGGTCGAGCAAACACGCGAGCGTTGCCCGTGCCTCTGCGCTGGCCTCTAGCCAGCGGTGCCACCAGCGCTGCGCGGTCGCCGGCGAGACGTTGAAGGCGGCCGCGGCCGCCTTCAACGTCATCCCGCTCTCGATCGCGCGCACAAGCGCGAGACGACCCGCCAGTCCGAGCTGGGCGTTACGGTGACCTGACATCCGGCCCCTCCTTCGAGCAGGTCTTTGGCGAGACCCACAGCCTCGAAGGAGGGCCGGATAGACCCTCAGCCGTTCACAACGTCTGTAGGCACGTCAGCTAGTAGGACTTTGTTACTCCCTTCGCGTGAAGAGGACGAGCTGGTCGAGGTCGACGTGCTGGTGGCAGGTGCGGCAGCGGCCGGCCCAGCAGCGCAGGACGGGCTGCAGGAGCAGCACGGCCTGCGGCAGCGTTAGACCCGCCGCGGGGCTGTCGGGCGCAGGCG
>DATMZL010001586.1:0-2140 GCA_035607075.1 Polyangia bacterium | reverse complement strand
CCGTCGTACGTCGCGGCGACGTGCGTGAAGCGCTTCGCCGCGATGGGCGCCGTGACCGCGACGATCTTTCCGTTCGTCAGCCGGAGCCCGAAGACCAGCTTGCGTCCGTCGATGGCGAGGATGAACGAGCTGGTCCCGTCGAACCGTTTCCGCACCAGGCTCTGCGTGCCTGACACGCTGTCGGGGTTGATCCAGGCCGCGACAGTCAGGCCCTGGTTGAAGGTGAAATCAGCCTGGTCCGGCGCGTACACGATGTCGTCGGCGCCGGCCAGCTTCACGCCCTGCCCGTCGTTCGACGGCACGCACGCCACGCTCACCGCCCGAAACGCCGGATGCGAGATGGGAAACCCGTTCGCAGAGTCAGCGAGCTGCGTCGACGCCGACGACCCGCAGTCTTCGAACATCCAGAACGCCAGAGGCTCGCGCGCGCAGTCGCCGCAATAGCGAGGCGGCGGCGGCGGCGCGGGCGGCGCGGCGGCGGCCGGCGCCCCCATCGTCAACGCACCGTCGTCCATCAGCGCCGCCAACGACGTTTCCTCGTCCCCGGAACCACCGCGCGTCCCACAGCCCATCAAGGCGACTACGCCGGTGAGCACAATCTGAGCAGCTCGCTTCCCATCGATGCGCATGTTCGCTGTCCTTTCGCCCGTCACTCCGTTTGTGGCCGGGCGGCTCTGCACGACGCGGGCCAGCGAAGTGCTAGGCGCCGAGTGCTTGGTGGGTGCGCGATTGTGTGTTGTGCGTGGCACGTATCGCGCGCGCGATCATGTCCGGACACCCGCCACACCCCCTCGCTTCGCTCGGGAATGGCTAGCCCGGAACGCACGAGCCGCCGGCGCAGACCGCGCCGCGCGCGCAGAGCTGTCCCGCGCAGCAGAACTGGCCGACGCCGCCGCAGGTCGTGAGGCGCGAACAGGTCGGGAGGCAGATGGACAGCTGCGGCTCGCAGCCGCGAAGGAAACCGCAGGAGTCAGCGAAGGACCCCGTCCCGCCGCACCGCTGTCCCACCTCGCCGAGGGGCACGCAGAGGCCGGCGTTGCACCAGGCGTTCAGGCACGCCGTCCCCTCGCCCTGGTAACCGACGCACGACTCGCCGAGCGCGGGCAGCAGGATGCAGTGGCTGTCGGGGCCGCAAGAGGTGCCGCTGAGGCACTCGCGCGCGCCCGGTGTGCAGGCATCGCCGATCTGCTTCCACGGCGCGCAGATCCCGTAGGTGGTCGGCGGTGCAGCGCCCACGCAGTGCCCGACGCAGTCGTTGTCGAAGATGCACGGGTTGCCGCTGGCGGCGGGAAGCTGGCAGGTCCCGGTGTGGGAAGGGTCCGCCACCGCGAGGGGGCCGTCCGGCCCCACACACGAGAGCGGTGGACAGAACGCGGGGGGACACGCGTCGCCCACCATCACGGGCGGGAGCGACGGTTCGCAGGTCCCGCCAGCGGCACACTCGAGCGACGGATCGCACATCGGGTCGACACCCGAGGTGCAGGCCTCGCCCACCTGCGCGTGGCGGATGCACGTGCCCGGGCACGTCGCCCCGGCGCAGTAGCTGCCGGGCGCGCACTCGCCGATGTCGTAAAAGCCGTAGCAGGCCGCGCCCTCCTCGAGCTGGCCGACGAAGACGTGGCCGCAGGCCGGCGTGTCCTCCCAGCATGCAGCCGTCGCCATCTCGTTGACGCACGCGTCGGCGGCCGCGTGATCGATCGCGACCGCGCCCACCTCCTGCGACGCCGCGAAGACGTCGCAATAGTCGAACGTCATCAGGGCGGTGGCCAGCGCCTCGCGCGACGTGCCGCCGCAGGCAGCGGTCCTGTCCTCGACCGCTTTGAAGTAGCTGTCGCAATAGACCCTGTCGGACACGTCGGGCTTGCGATCGTCGATGCCGCAGCCTACGAGCGCGAGCGCCAGGCTCCCGACCAGACCGACGCTCAGCCCGCGACGCACGTCGTACCCATGCAGACGGCGCCGCTCTGGCACAGCAGCCCGGCGCAACACATCTGTCCGATCGCGCCGCACGTGGTGACGCGCGAGCAGGCGGGAAGACAGACGGCCACGAACTGGTCGCACTGGTTCACGAAGGCGCCACACGAATCGTGCAAGAACCCGCCCCGCATGCAGCTCTGTCCGGGCTTGGCGTATTCGACGC
>DATMZL010000269.1:0-2061 GCA_035607075.1 Polyangia bacterium | reverse complement strand
CTCGGCGAGGACCTGCAACAGGACCTCGTCGCCGAACGACATGGCCCAACCGCCGTGCGCGAACCCGCCCGTCCGATCCTCGTCGGGCCCGCCGGGCGCCTGCATGACGCCGTCGACCGTGACCTGCGTGATTGCGATGATTGTTCTCATGGCCTCGCCCTCCAGTATTTGCTCCTGTCCTGACGACGAACCAGTGGCGTTCGGATCGACAGCGGCGGAAAAAAAGCCGACCGTGTCGATCGAGCGACCCCATGTTCGTCGTCTAGGCGAGGGCAGGGACCAAAGTCTTTACGGAACAAGGAGCTAGACCATGCGAGTCATGATGATTGTGAAGGCGAACGCGAAGGGCGAGGCCGGGGCGCTGCCGACCGAGGCCCATCTCGCAGCGATGGGGCAGTACAACGAGGAGCTGCAGAAGGCGGGCGTGCTGCTCGACCTCTCGGGGCTCAAGCCCACCTCCGCCGGCGCGCGGGTCAAGTTCGGGGGTGGCAAGCGGACTGTGATCGACGGGCCGTTCACCGAGACCAAGGAGCTGATCGCCGGGTACTGGATCATCCAGGTCAAATCCAAGGAAGAGGCGATCGAGTGGGCCAAGCGGATCCCGGCCGAGATCTGCGAGATCGGGGAGGTCGAGCTGCGCCCGTTCTACGAGCTGGAAGACTTCGTCCCCGGCCCTGCCATCGAGGCGGCCAAGGAGTTCGAGAAGAAGCTGCCGGGGAACGCCGGCAACAGACGATAGTCACCCGAAGCAGACGTCGAAGTCACCATAGAGATAGGCGACGGCGCCCCAGGTCTCGTCGACAGCGAAGACCGCGGCGTACTCGTCCTTCGTGACAGTCAGTTCGAGGACGGCATGATACTGGGGGTCTCCGCTCGAATCGCGGCCGATCTCCTCGGCCGAAACGACCCGAACGGCGGCGACGAAGTCCTCGGGCTCCGGAGGCTCGTCGTAGGAACGCCGCGCAATGTCGCCCCGTCGTCCTTTCTCGTCGAGGAGGACCATCGCTGCGACCTTGACGGCATCCTTGTGCCAACCCTCGCGCTCGCTCCCGGCTTGAATGATGGTGGAGAGCGTCGCCATGTCCGGATGCACCTCGACGACGTCAATCGTCAACACGCGCCCTTCTTTTTTTAGGAGGCGCACCGTCTGATAGTCGCTCATGTTCGATTCAAGGACGCTTCGCCGTCCTGATTGTCGCGCGATCGAGGAAGCACGCCGACAAGGATCTTCGCCTCGCTCCCGAAAGGGGGAGAGGCCGACGAGCCGAAGGCTCGGCGGGTGAGGGGCCCGCGCTGAAGACGGGCCCTCACCGTGCGGGCGGCAGCAACACCCACCCGTCGCCGCAGCGCTGCAACGGGAAGGAGGCCGTATCGGGGCCTTTCGCCGACGTGACTTGCGCCTGACAGGCGCGCTCGTCGCAGGTCCAGCTGATCTGGGGCTTCCCCTCGGCGCTGGCGATCAGCATCTCGGGGAGCATGTCGTCGTAGGCCGCGGCCTCGAGCGAGAAGGCGCGCGCCAGCTCTTCGTACGCGTGGATAGCTGCGTCGTCGTCGCCGCGAGCGCGCGCATCGGCGAAGGCACGTGGCCAGCGCGCGAGGTGCGCCGCCAGCTCCTTCGTGCCGATGCCGCAGCGGCTGATGATGTGCTCGGGCGCGCCGCCAAGGGCATTCTCCAATTGCTCGCGACCGTGTCCGTGCGACAGCCCGACCACATTGTCGGGTAGCCAGCCTGCGCCGTCCCTGACGAACACCCAGCCGATGATGTCGTCGTCGAAAATCTTGCCGTCGCGGATGGCCGGCCACGTGACCGCCGCTCTCCTGTCTCCGCGCTCCAGCACCGCCACCAGACCAAACTTGATCCCGGGCAGCTGGCGCGCGACCTCCGTGCGCAGCGGCAACGTCGCCGGCGCCACAGGCGATGCCGTAGCGAGTGCCGCAGGCGCCATCATGGGTAACGCTGGGGAAGCGGCGCCTTGGTGACAAGAAACCAGCAAGAGAGCTGGGAGCAGCCGGCGCGCCATTGCTCGCAACAGCCTACCAGCGGATCGCGAATTCCTTGCA
>DATMZL010000276.1:0-3487 GCA_035607075.1 Polyangia bacterium | reverse complement strand
TGCGCGAGCCGCGCGCGCCCGTATTCGTACTCGGTCCGCGCGAGCAACGGCCGCGCGCCCAGCCGGCGGCAGCGTGCGATCGCGTCCTCAAAGTACGCCCACGCCTCGTCCCATCGCTCCAGCGACGCGGCGAGCAGCGCGAGCACCCGCGTCCACGGCCCTTCCCAGGAGACGTAGCTCATTCCCAGCAGCGCGCAGCCGTTGCTGAGCGGCTTGATCCGCTCGTAGAAATGCAGCGCCAGCTCGCGCGGGCCGCAGAGCGCCACCGTCTCGCCGACGAAGAACATCACGAACAAGTTGCTGGCGACGCGAAACGGCTCGCCGAGCAGGTCGAGGTGCGTGCGCGCGTCCTCCGCGCGCTCCATCCGCGCGTAGATCAGCGCCGCGCCCATCGCCTGCCAGGCGGCGGCGACGTAGATCATCGATCGCGAGCGGCGCGCTTCGGGCTCCCAGACAAGCATCTCCTCGTGCCGGTCGGCAGCGCGCAGCCGGCCTTCCCGGTTCGTCACCCAGACCCGCTCGGCCGCCTCGTGTCCCGCCGCGCGACCGGCGTCGCGCGCCAGGGCGGCGAGCCTTTCCGCCTCGGCGAAATGTCCCTGCATCGACGCGCGCACCGCCTTGACCATGCCCGCCCACCACGCATACCAGGGCGCCCGCAACTCGGCCGACAGCACCTCGAACGACGCCACCCGCGCGTCGCACGCCTCGATCTCGCCAAGCCCCAGATGGCACAGCGCCAGGCGAAGGTGGGTGCGCAGCAGACGCTCGCGATCGTTGGCGGCCATCGCCAACCGCTCCACTTCAAAGTTGAGCGCGCGCGTCTCCTTCCAATCGACGATGTCCATCAACGCAGCGACCGCGGTGTAGAGCGTGTCCAGCAGCGTCGCGTCGTCTTTCAACCGGCGCGCGATCGCGATCGCCTCGTGTGCGACCGCGACCGGCTCGTCGCTGGTGGGGCTGGGCTGCAGCGCCGCCGCAAGCCGCGCGAGCAGCCGCGCGCGCAGCGCGCTGTCACCGGGCGGCAGCGCTTCCAGCGACTCCTCCAGCATGCCGACAAGCACGGGATCGACGACGCCGAACACGAAAACGCCGCCGTAGGTCAGCGCCGCGCGCGCGCCGAGCTCGGCGTCGCCCAGCGTGCGCGCGAGCGTCGCGGCCTCGCGGCAGTCCTCCTTGCCGGCCGTCGCCTCGCCGCGGCGAATGCGCGCCTGGCCCAGCGCCAGCGCGACCTGCGCGCGCAGCGCGGGCGGATTGCCGGCCGCCGCGATCGCGGTCCGCGCGCGCACGAGCAGGCGCACCGCTTCGTCGTAAGCCAGCAGCTCCTGCGCGCGCCCGGCGGCGCGGAGCGCGTGCTCGACCGCGCGTTCGAGCATCTCGGGCGGACCCTCCAGCGTGTGGTGGGCGATCTCGGCGGCTTGCCCGGGCGCCAGGCGCGCGAGCGCGTCCGCGATGCGGCCGTGCAGCGCCTGTCGTTCGGCGTCGGGCAGCTCGCGATACAGGACCTCGCGGAACAGCGCGTGGCCGAAGCGGCGACGCCCGCCGCGTTCGACGATCACGCCCACCCGCCCCGCCTCCGCGAGGCGCGCCGCGATCCAGACCGCGTCGCGTCCGGCGGCCGCGCCCAGCAGGGGCGGATCGATCTCGTCGCCCGCGACCGCCGCGAGATCGATCAGCGCGCGCGTCTCGCCGGCGACGCGGTCGAGGCGCTGGCGGATCACGTCGCGGACCCCGCTCGGAACGACGCCTTCGGCGATCGCGTCGTCGCCCTGCTCGTGCCACAGGCGCATCATTTCCTGAATGAAGAGCGGGTTGCCCTGGCTGCGATCGAACACGCGCGCCTCGACATCCGACGCGACCGATCCGACCTGCTCCTGAACGACGCGCGCCGCCGCGGCCCGATCCAGGCGCGCCAGCGACAGCGTCGTGCCCTCGCGCCCGACGCGCGACAGGAGATCGCCGGTGGCGGCGTCCATGCGCGCCTCCACGTCGCGGTAGCTGCCCAGCAGCAGCACGCGCATCGGCCGCAGCTGACGGGCGAGGAAGTGCAGCAACGACAACGACGACTGATCGGCGGCGTGCAGATCGTCGAGCACGACGAACGCGGGCTTGGCCTTCGCCGCCTCGTGCACCAGCGCGCTGACCGCGCGCCACAACCGGAAGCGCCCTTCCTCGACGGGCGGCGCCGCGCCGGCGGGCGTCTCGGGCAGCCGCACGCGCAGCTCCGGCACGATCTCGCCCAGCAGCGCCGCGCCATCGCCAAGCACGCGCACCAGCGTCGCCTGGTCCAGCGCGCGCGCCAGCTCCGCGAGCAGATCCAGCCACGGCCAGTACGCGGGCGCGCCGCCCGCCTCCCAGCAGCGCCCCCACAGCACGGTGAAGCCGCGCTCGGCCGCCAGCGCCGCCGCCCGATCCGCCAAGCTGGTCTTGCCGATCCCGGGCTCGCCCGCCAGCATGACCAGCTGCCCGCGCCCCGCCGCCGCGCCGTCGAGCGCCGCGCCGATCTGGGCGAGCTCGCGCTCGCGCCCGACGAGGGGACTCGCGCCCGCCGCGCTCAAAACGACACCGACGCCAGGACGTAGAGGAAGTGTTGCACCAGGCCGTCCCGGTCGACGGGCATGTCACGCTCGTAGGCCAGGTGCACCTCGTAGCGCGAGAAGCGACCGATGATCTCGGGCGTGAAGTCGAGCTCGCTCGGGCGAAATTTGTTCTCGGCCTGCTTGTCCGTGAACAGGATCGCGTCCAGGCCCAGCGCGAGGTGATCGTCGAAGCCCGAGATCTCGACGTGGGCGGCGTAGCGGAAGAGCGCCAGGCCGGTGTTGTCCGGACGGGCGAAGTAGGTGCTGTTGATGGCGAACCATCCCAGCGTCAGCCAGCCGCGCACGTCGCCGCCACGCAACATCGGCGCGATGCCGGGCGCGATCGCCGCAACCGAGTAAAGGTAACGCGCGCGCACGTCGCCGTACTTCTGCTTCCCCGCCGGACGCGACGTATCGTAGCCGCCGTTGTCCAGCGTCGTGTCGATCTCGTAGCGCACGCCACCTTCGAGCGCGCCCGGCCCGAGCCGCCAGGTGCTGGTGACGCCGGCGATGAGGTCCAGCTCCGACGGCACGAACTTGCGCGCGAAGCCGACGGCCGCGCGGTCGCTGAACATGTTGACGTCGATCGGGATCGACAGCCGGCGCCCGATCAGGTCGACGTCCGCGTGGCCGGCGTAGCGGAACAGCGTCAAACCGGTGTTGTCGGGGCGAGCGGCGTAGGTCGGGTTGTACAGAGACACGCCCAGCGAAGCGCTGCCGCCGACAGCAACCCCCTCGCTCGGTCCTTCGATGCCGCCGCCGTGCGCGCTGCCTTGCTTATCGAGCGCGCGCGCGGACGATGCGGCCAGCGTCGTCGCCGCCGCGCACACCAGCGAGGCAACCAGCCCGTGACGCAAGCAGGGCCATCCTACATGAGCGGTCCAGGTTAGACTCGCGGTCATGAAGTTGCG
>DATMZL010000285.1:0-3393 GCA_035607075.1 Polyangia bacterium | reverse complement strand
GCCGCCCAGCGCTGGATGCGGCGCCAGCCGAGCGCCACCATCGTCAACGCGAACACGACGCCGAACACGATCAGCGGCGTCCGGAAGTCGAGCGCCGGGGGCCAGGGCCGGCCGCCGGGCGTGTTGATGTAGTCGTACGAGAACAGCCAGATGAAGCGCTGCGCGTTCTTCGGCGCGCCCACCAGGTCGAACAGGACCAGCGCCAGCAGCGGGATGCCCACCGCCGCCGCCGCCGCCGCCGTGCGGCCGTCGCGCCGGCTGATGATGTCGTCCAGGAAGCAGCCGATCGCGATCGCCAGGCCGGGGAGGGCGGGAAGGATGTAGTGGTGGAACTTGGTGACGGACATCGACACCAGCGCGTAGCCGGCGACGAACCAGATCGCGCCGAACCAGAAGATCCCCTGGCGCCGCGCCTCCGCAGCCGTCGCCTCCGCCGCGGCCGCCGCGGCCACGCCGTTGCCGTCACCGCCGTCGCCGCCTGCGGCCGTGCTCGGCGAGGCGGCGCCGACGACGCGCTTCGCGCGGCGCAACGCGGCCGCGGCCAGCGCGGCCGGCGCGATCGCGATCCACGGCAGCGCCGCGTAGCCGAGCTCGCGCACGAAGTACTCGAACGTGCCGCGGTCGCCGTGCCGCCCGACAACCAGCCGGCGCCAGTGGTTGTCGCCGTAAAGCTCGTCCCAGAACGGCCGCCCGTGCCGCACCAGCATCGCGTGGTGCCATGGGATCGCGACCACCGCACAGGTGATGAACGCCAGCACGATCGCCCAACCGATCTGCGCGCGGTTGAGGCGCTTCCAGTTCCACGTGAACGCGAGGTACGCGAGAAAGACGAGGACCGGAAGCCCCAGCCCCGCGATGCCCTTCGCCAGCGTCGCCAGCCCGCACAGCGTGGCCGCGATATTGAGGTACAGCGGCGCCTTGTACCGGACGCGGACGATCATGACGAAGAAAGCGATGAAGCCGGCGATGTAGGGCAGCATCACGACAACGCCCGGGACCGTGACGGTGGTGCTGCGGCCCACGTTGAACGACCACTGGAGCTGCAGCGAATCGATCACCAGCTGCGGCAGCGCCACGATCATGAACAGCCCGGCCGCGATGTAGAACAGCGGGTGATCGGGCCAGGTGATCTTGCGCTTGCCGAAGCGCGCCTCGCGCCGCGCGAGGGGAACGTCCGTGTCGTCGAACAGCGCCAGCGCGCCCAGCGCCAGCGCCATCGTCATCGAACCGACGAACGCCATGTCCGTCATCGCCTGTCGCGACACCAGCGCGTAGAGCGGGAACGTCGCGGTCACCACCGCCGCCAGGACGCCCGCGCGGCGGCTGACGAACCTCGACACGCACAGGTAGACGGCGTAGATGCCGAGCACGCCGAACAGACAGAACGGCAAGCGGGTCGCCCACTCGGCGCGCGTCGACAGCGCCAGCGTCCCCGGCGCGGCATGCGCCAGCCCGAACGCCCCCAGGGACAGGCTCATGATCCAGAACGACAGCACCGGCTTCGACCAGAAGTGCTCGGGATCGATCGGCGCCCCTGGCCAGTACAAGCTGATGTAGTCGCCGCGCACCGCCATCTGCCGCGCGACCTCGGAATAATGGGTCTCCCACGGGTCGTGGAGGCCGTACGACCCGGCGAACGGAATGTAGAGGAGAAGCCCGAACAGGATGACGAGCAGGCTGACCTGGCGTTCGCTCAGTCTGTTCAGCGAAGGGAAGGACATCGGGGGTGCGGCCGGATGCTATTCGGCCGGGGGTTGTTGCGCAATCACGCGGATTTACGCGCTGTCGCGTGGGGAGGGACGGTCTGAGCTATCATGCCCGCGCTATCGTGGCCCGCGCCAAGCTTTCGCATTCGGACGCACGTGGGCGCGCACGCATGGTCGACGTCGCCGCCAAGGCGGAATCGCTGCGCGAGGCCGTCGCTTCGGCCGAGGTTCGCATGCAGCCCGCGACCTTGCGCCTGGTCGAGCAGGCGGTGGGCGCGCGCGGCAAGGGCGACGTGCTCGCGGCGGCGCGGTTGGCGGGCGTCATGGCCGCGAAGCGCACGGCCGACCTCATCCCGCTCTGCCATCCGGTGCGGCTCGTCGGTTGCGACCTCGACCTGGACACGGACCGCGGGCTGCCCGGGGTCCGCATCCGGGCGCGGGCGCGCGCGGTCGACCGCACGGGCGTCGAGATGGAGGCGATGGTCGCGGTCGCGGTGGCGGCCCTGACCGTCTACGACATGGTGAAGGGCGCGGAGCGGGGCGTCGAGATTCGCGGCGTTCGCCTGGAAGAAAAGCGCGGCGGCAAGTCGGGAATCTGGTTACGACAGTCGAGCTCGAAACCTATTGCTAACAGACGGTCATCTAAATAGACAAGGACCTTCGCATGCCGCTTCCACCCCGCTCCAAAGTCGCCATCATCGGTTCCGGCCCGGCCGGCTACACGGCCGCCATTTACGCCGCGCGCGCCAACCTGGAACCCGTCGTCTTCGAGGGCGGCGGTGCCGCCATCGAGCCGATCACGCTGCCCGGCGGGCAGTTGATGATCACGACGGAGGTCGAGAATTATCCCGGCTTTCCGAAAGGCGTGCAGGGGCCCGAGCTGATGGAGCTGTTCAAGGCGCAGGCCGAGCGCTTCGGGACGAACGTCATCACAGGCGACGTCACCGCTGTCGATCTTTCCGACCGTCCGTTCAAGATCACCTCGACCGAAGGCGAGCTGATGGCGGAGTCGTTGATCATCGCCACCGGCGCGTCGGCCAAGTGGCTCGGGATTCCGTCGGAAGAGAAGTTCAAGAACTACGGGCTGTCCGCCTGCGCGACCTGCGACGGCGCGCTGTTCAAGGGGCGCGAGCTGGCGGTGGTCGGCGGCGGCGACACGGCGATGGAGGAGGCGACGTTCCTGACGCGCTTCTCGCCGAAGGTCACGATCATCCACCGGCGTGACGAGTTTCGCGCGTCGAAGATCATGCTCGACCGCGCGCGCCGAAACCCCCGCATCGAGCTTGTCACCAACGCGGTCGTCGACGAGATCCTGGGCGGTCTGCCGAAGCCGGGCGTGACAGGCGTGCGGCTGCGCGACACGCGCGACAACTCGACCCGCGAGATGGCGGTTGGCGGCGTGTTCGTCGCCATCGGTCACGAGCCGAATTCGAAGCTGTTCAAGGGCCTCCTCGACATGGACGCGGCCGGCTACCTCAAGACGCAGGCCGGCTCGACGGCGACGCGGGTCCCCGGCGTGTTCGCGTGCGGCGACGTCGCCGACCACGTCTACCGCCAGGCCGTCACGGCGGCCGGCACCGGCTGTATGGCCGCCATCGACGCCGAACGCTTCCTCGCCTATTAGCCGCTCTCGCGCGGCTATTCAGGTCCCCTCGCCCCGCGAAGCGGGGAGAAGGTGAGGGAGAGG
>DATMZL010000289.1:0-2086 GCA_035607075.1 Polyangia bacterium | reverse complement strand
GCCGCCCAGGGTGTGGACGAGGTACGTGCTGTAGCTGACCTCGCCCAGGAACTGCATCGCCCGCGTCCACGGGCGAACCGCCGTCACGGGTCCAAAGAGACGAAAAAGCACGAACGTCACCAGCACGACGCCCTGAACGGCCATCTCGCTGTCGTTACCGCTGCGGGACCAGAGGATGCCCGCGACAGCCACGCCGAACGCGAGCGCGACCAGGCGCTTCTCCTCCCAGCCTTGACCGAGCAGGGCCGCCAGACAGACGCCCGCCGCGAATTCGGTCCAGCGCGCCAGGAAGAGACCGTTCATCAGATCGCCGCCCGCCGGCGCGACAGCGGGAAGCGCCCATCGCGTCAGCAGCGTCGAGACGACGACCACGAGCATGATCGGCAGCGCCTTCCACCTGCGGAAAGCAAGCAGCAGGAGCGGCAACACCATGTAGTACTGCCACTCGAGCCCGAGCGACCACAGCACGCTGACGAGCGAGCGGTGGGTCGTGGCGAAGAACGTGTGCGTCAGGGTCAAGTGCGTGAGCACGTGGAAGCCGAGATCGCCGCGCGGAATCTTGGTCGCCGACACGCCGATGCTGAAGAACGACAGGGCCGCCGCCAGCAGCACCACCACGTAGTACGGCGGCAAGATGCGCGTGACGCGCCCGATGGCGTAGCGCCCGAGCTCGAAAGGGCGCAGGGGTTGCGTCTCGAGGTACGGGCGCGCGAGCACGTAGCCACTCAGCATCATGAAGAACTGGACGCCCGAATACCCGTACCGCAAGACAGCGGGGTCGAACCGCGTGTCGATCGCGGCGTGGAAGAGCATCACGTACCAGCAGGCGGCGAATCGCCCGATGTCGAGGCTCGCGACACGTCGCGTTCCCGGGGCCTCCACGGCGGGCGACATTGGCACGCGGCACGTAGCATTTCAACGCCATCGCGCCCGCCATGGAATATCCTCTGCGCCCGTGCTGCCCGTCCGTGCCTCCGACTTTCAGCCGCAGTTCCGACTGCCGCCCACCCGGCGGAGGACTGCTTGAGCATCGTCCTCGGAGTCAACGCCTACCACGGCGACTCCGCCGCCTGCGTCGTCGTCAACGGAAAGCTGGTCGCGGCAGCGGAGGAGGAGCGCTTTCGGCGTCTCAAGCACTGGGCCGGGTTCCCGTCCCACGCGATTCGCTACTGCTTGAACGAAGCGCGGGCCCGCCTGTCCGACGTGAGCGTCATGGCTCTCAACAGCGATCCCCGGGTGGGGCGACGGGAACGCATCGCATATCTGCTCAAGCGGCGGCCGAGCCTGGCGTACGTCGTTCGCCAGGTCAGGACGCGGCTCAAACGCCAGAGCCTGCAAAGCGTGGTGAACGAGGCGTTCCCGGGTGAAACCTTCCGCGGCACGATCCAGCGCGTCGAGCACCACGTGGCGCACCTCGCGTCTGCGTACTACCTCTCGCCCTGGGACGAAGCCGTCGCCGTCTCCGTCGATGGCTTCGGCGACTTCGCGAGCGCCGCCTGGGGACCGGCGCGACGAAACCGCATCGAGGTCGAAGGGCGCGTCCCGTTCCCGCACTCGCTCGGCATCTTCTACGAGACGATGACCCAGTACCTCGGCTTTCCGAACTACGGCGACGAATACAAGGTCATGGGCCTGGCGCCCTACGGAAAACCGCGGTTCGTGGATCAGCTTGCCGATGTCGTGAGGACGCTGCCGAACGGCGCCTTCGAGTTGAACCTCGACTATTTTCGGCACACCACGCAGCCGGTGACGTTCGCCTGGAACGGCGGTGAGCCGACGAAGAGCGGGCTCATGTACACCCCTGCGCTCGAAGCGCTCCTCGGGCCGGCGCGCGGTCCCAAGGAACCGCTGGACGATCGGCACCGCGATCTCGCGCGGTCGATCCAGGCGACCTACGAGCGCGTGTTCTTCCACTTGCTCAACAAGCTGCACGGACAGTACCGGATGGACCACCTCGTGCTGGCGGGGGGCTGCGGGTTCAACTCGGTGGCGAACGGGAAGGTCACGATCCAATCGCCGTTCAAGCACGTCTACGTCCAGTCGGCGGCTGGCGATGCAGGCGGCGCGGTCGGTGCGGCCCTCCAGG
>DATMZL010000377.1:0-2753 GCA_035607075.1 Polyangia bacterium | reverse complement strand
GCGGCCATGAACACCAGCCGCCACCACAGCGGGCCGCGCTCGCGCATGTCCAGGTCGAGGATCCACTGCGGTCCTTCGCCGCCGAGGCCCGACGCCGATCGCGTGCGCGGCTGGCGGCCGTCCAGGCAGTCGTCGATGCGGTTCCGCAGCGCCGATTCGCTGAGCGAGAGCACGAGCGCGCTCTTGCAGAAGGCGTAGTAAAGTGTGATGTCGCGCGTGTCGTCGCCGCCCGCCGACCCCGCCCGGACGGCGACGAACGGAACGTCGCGCTGGCGGCCCGCCTCGCCCCACTTGATCGATCCCGGCGCCGCCTGATCGACGATCGCGCGCGCGCCCGCCAGGAACGCGACCGCCGCCGTCATGTTGCGGACCTCGATGCCGGCGTAGACGGGCAGCTCGACGAGATCGCGCATCCCGCGCTCGGACACGCCCGTCGACGCTTCCTTCCTGATCGCCTCGCGCGAGGCCGGCGTGGCGGTGTCGTCCATGCCCAGCAACGCCCAGTCGCCCAGCCAATCCACCTTCAACGACCCGACCATCGGCACCTCGCGCAGCGAGCGCGTCAGCAGGTGGCGGATCTCGGCGTCGGCGCCGATGCCGATCGCCGTCCGCAACCCGCCCGTCGCGCCCGCGACGTCTACGCGCGCACGGCCCACCGTGCGCAGCACGTCCGCGTAGTCGGTCCCGTCGATGATCGGCAGCACGCGCACGTCGGCGGACAGCGGTCCGCGGCCCTCCGGCGCCAGCGCGAGCCGGATCGCCACCGGATCGATGCTGGTGCGCCAGAAGCTCTGGTAGCCGCTGACGAACACGTCGTAGGCGGCCTTCTCCGACGGCGTCACCTTGGCCAGCGCCGGCAGATCGATGAGGGGCGTCAGCTCGCCGACCCCGCCCCAGGACGAACGCGCGGCCCGGCCCGGCTGCCAGTCGATGCGCTCACCGCCGGCGTGCGCCAGCTCCTCGCGCTTGAGAAGCCCCGACGCGACGACCTCGTCGGCGCTGGCAGGAACGCGGCCGTACATCCACCCGTACAGCAGCGCCGCGAATCCCGGACGCGACAGCTCGGCGAGCGCGATCTGGCGGCGCGCCGCCAGCACCTTCTGGCGGGGACCGATCACCTCGCCCACGAACCTGTCGCTGAGGAACGCGAGCACGTCGCCCGGTGTGCTCGCGTCGCGCGCCAGCATGTAGCGGAAGTCCGGTTCGTCGGCGAGGCGCGGCTCGCGTCCCGCGACGGCGTCGATCACGCGCTTGGTCGCGGTCAAGCTGTTCGACACGACGTCGAAGCCGCCGACTGTCGCGCGGTGCCGCCGGACCACGCCGTCGTTCGAACGCGTGACGGTGATGGGCGTGCCCTGGTGATCGATGGTCGTTGTTTTCAGGCCGCCGTGGGCGGCGCCGAACGCGGCCAGCGTTCCGGCCAGCGCGGCTTCGAACGCGGGGCGCGCGCGCACCCGGAACACGAACGACAGGTCGCTGCCCTCGCGCAGGTACGGATCGCTGCCGACCACGGCCAGGTCGTCGACCACCGTCGGCCCGAGCAGCTTCGTCAGCGGGCCCTGGCGCAGGCCCAGCTCGGCCTCGTAGCGCGCCGCCAGATCGTAGTCGGCGCCCTCGCCCATTCCGGCGAGCGCGGGCGCGATGCCCGCTTCCAGCTCCTCGCGCAGGCGAATGAGATGCGAGATGGTCCGGAAGCGAACGTAGTAGAACGTCGCGGGCGCGGCGGACGCAATCGGCTCCTGCGGCACCGTGCGCGCAAGCGCCGCCGTCATCGCTGCCCACGGGTGCGGCTTGAACGCGGGCGGCTTCAGGTCGGCCAGCGCGACGGTGGCGGGCTCGTCGCCCGCCGCGAGCAGCGCCCGATCGGTCTGCAGCGTCTCCTGCAGCGACGTCATTCCGGTCGTCGTGTCCATCAGGCGCGCCAGCTCCGACGGCTCGCGACGGGGTGCCGTGACGCGTGCACCGCCCCGCGCGGTCGCGCCGGATGCCTTCGCGCCGCCGCCCTTGGCCTTCGTCTTCTCCTTCTCCTTCGCGGCGGCTTTCTTTCCCTTCGCGGCGTCGCGCGGATCCGACGCCGCGGCGATCGCCTTCTGCGCCGGCTCCGGGTACAGCTCGCGAACGCGCGCGGCGGCGAACTGCCCCCACGCGCTGCCGGCGACGTGGTGCGCGAACCCGTCGGCCCAGTACATCAGCGCGCGCGGATCGTTTGCCTGCGGGTCGGCGTCGGGCAGCGCAAAACGAAAGTGCTCCGGCGTCCCGTTGCAGACCAGGGGAAGAAAGACGTGCGCGATCTGACGCTCTCCGCGCGCGGGCAAGGGCCGCCTGACGATGAGAAAGCCTCGCTCGCCGACGCCGCTGGTGTCGCCGTTGACGACCGGTAGGCTGGAGAACCAGGCCGACCAGGGCCGGCGCGGATCCGACGCGCCCTGGATGCGGACCTCCGCGCCCGCGCCGTCGCAACGCACGTTCTCGGCGGTGGAGACGACCAGCGTCTCGAAGCCGTGCTCGACATGACGTGCGATCGTCTTGCCCAGCGCGCGAAGCTCCGTGTGCTCGACGGTCGGGACCGGTTTGGGTCGCGCGGGCAGCGGCGCCAGCGGGTCGTCGTCGGGTGGACTGCTGACGGCGGCCGCAGACGCGCCGGCGGGCGCCGAACCGGAGGCTGCCGGGTGAGCGCAGGTCAGATCGAACATCGCGAGCGCACACAGCCCCATGGGAAGCACCAGGCGGCCGATGAAGCGATGGGGGGCGGG
>DATMZL010000300.1:0-2295 GCA_035607075.1 Polyangia bacterium | reverse complement strand
GACGGGCCCTCCTGATCGCTTCAGCGAATGACGGCGCCTGCAGGGCTCCACCGGACCAACGCGTCGTCACGTTCAATCTCGCGCCAGAGACGAAGCTTGCGGATGCCATCAGCTGGATCGCGTCCGTCACCTGCAAGTCGTTTCTGGTGCCCGACACGATCATCGCCGAAAACCGGCGGCTGACGATGGTCGCCCCCGAGCTGATCACGCCCGACGAGGCCTACCGCCTCTTTACGGTCGCGCTCGATTCGATCGGGCTCATGATCGAGCCGTCTGGACGGTTCCGCCGCATTGTCGAAGGCGGCACCGGGTTTCTGCTAACCGTCAAGAACGGCACCGTCCACATGCGCAGCGTTGTCGAGGAGGAACCCTACGTCACGGTGCTCGTGCGTTTGCACGACGTTGCTCCGGCGGATCGGGCGCGGTTGTTCGAGTTGGTCCAACCGCTCAATGGCGAGGCCTGCGACTGCGCCGTCTCTCGCCCCGACACGGTCTTCATCACAAACCTGCGGTCCACCATCGAGCGCGTGTTGCACCGCCCGATCGGCCGCTGAGCCGAGCACGCGGGGAATTGCCGCAGTTACTTCGATTCGAGCTTGTCGACGCGCGTTTCGAGCGCGCTGACACGAGGTTCGAGCGGCCCGTCGCGATCGGCGATCGCCTTCGTGTACCGGACGACGAAACGGTGCTGCTCAGCCAGATCCAGAATCGCTGCTTCGACCAGCGCGAACCGTTTGTTCGTATCGGACCTCAGGTCCTGAACGTCGGTGCGCAAATCGTGAACCTCGCCGCGTAGGTCCTGAACTCCGCTGCGCACGCCACGAATGTCGTCGCGGATGTCCTTCAGGATCTCGATCGTGATATCGCCGCCGGCCATCGACATCTCCTTTCCAGGGTAGCAGAAGGCGAATGCGATTTCCGTGCCCGCAAACGGCCGCGATATCCGGCGTTTCTGCTGCGAAAACCGTCCGGCGAACGGCCGAGATCCGGATTTCGGCCGACCGCACAGTTTCGAGGGGGGCGGGGGTCAATGCTGGTGAAAGGGAGGACATCATGACCACCACAGAACGGAAGAAGCTGGCCCTCGAGTACCTGAACGCTGTCGCGAATCGGCAGTACGACAAGCTGGAGGGGATGCTGGCGCCGGACCTTCAGGTCCGCGGGCCGGCGACGACGCGCACCTCGGCCGCGGATTTCCTCGGCGCGCTCAAGCGCCTGGGAGCCATCCACGTCCGCAACGACATCAAGCGCGTGTTCGTCGACGGTGACGAGGTCTGCGCCATCTACGACTTCGTGACCGACACGGCGGTCGGCGCGCTTCCGGCCATCGAATGGCTGCGGTTCGACGGCGAGCGCATCCGCTCGATCAATCTCTACTATGATCAGCTGCCGTGGCAGTCGGTCATGGCGGTGATCTCCGAGCGGGCGGCGCGGTCGGCGGCTCAGCCCACGGCGTGACGCGATGAGCGCGGATGAAAATCCGGGCGCGGCGGTGCTCGACGAGACGTTCGTCGAGCACCGCCCTGCGCTGCTGCGCCACTGCTACCGCATGCTCGGCTCGTTCGAGGAAGCGGAGGACGTCGTGCAGGAGGTGCTGCTGCGCGCCTGGCGCTCACGCGAGACCTACGCGGGCGACGCGCCGCTGGCGCACTGGCTGATGCGCATCGCGACGAACGCGTGCCTCAATGCGCTGACGCGCGGGCGGCCGCGCGCGCTGCCCCAGCTGGATCGCGATCCGGGCGCGCCGCTCCTCGAGCACGAAGCCGCGACCTGGGTGACGCCCGCGCCGGACGCACGCCTGTTTCCCGACCCGGCGCGCGCCGCCGAAGCGCGCGAGCAGGTGGCGCTGGCGTTCATCGCCTTGCTGCAGCGGTTGCCGCCGAAGCAGCGCGCGGTCCTGCTGCTGAAGGACGTGGTCGGCTGGCCCGCCGAGGAGATCGCGTCCGCGCTGGACCTCACCGTGTCGTCGGTGAACAGCGCGCTTCACCGCGCGCGCCAGACCGTCGCCGCCTCGCCGCACGACGGGCACGAAGATCCGCCGCCGGAAGTGCTGGCTGCCTACGTGCGCTCGTGGGAGACGCGCGACATCGACGGCCTGGTGGCGCTGTTACGGCAGGACGTCGTCTTCGCGATGCCGCCGCACGCGACCTGGTTCCGCGGCGCCGACGCCGTCCGCACGTTCCTCGAGACGCCCCGCTTCGGCGCCTTCTGGACGCGCGGCCTGCGCATCACGCACGCGCGCGCCAATGGGCTGCCCGCCATCGTCTTCTACGCGGGCGGCCCGGACGACGACGT
>DATMZL010000307.1:0-7515 GCA_035607075.1 Polyangia bacterium | reverse complement strand
CGGATGAAACCTTCGGGGGCGAGGACGAAGCTGGCGCGTACGCCGATGCCGCCGCCGGAGCCGTAGCCGGGACCGGGCGGAGCGGAGCCGAGCACGAGGTGCGGTTCGACCTCGGCGGTGTAGCCGATGGGAACGCGCCCGTGTTGAATGATGAAGTCCGAGGCCTGCGCCCGCTTCGCGCCGAAGAAAACGGGGACGAACGCGGCGATCGCGAACGCCAACGATGCCAGCGCGCATCGCGCGCCGCACCGACCACGCCGCGTCAGCATGCGCCACACGCCAGCAGGCCGCTCGCGCACGAGATCGGCGATGCGCCGCCCGGGCAGCTCACGTCGCAGGGGTTCTGGTCATTGCATGACACCTGGCAGGTGCCCAGGCACTCGACGACGCAGGTCGTGACGTTGGTGCAGGAGATGAAGCTCCCGGGCCCGGCCCGCACGCCGCAGCGGTTGACGTCGTGGCACTGGTACTGACAGTTCGCGCCGCAGAAGGCGCCGCACGACACGGTGTTGTGGCAGTCGATGTTGCAGTTGTCCCCGCACGACGACGAGCAGTCGTTGACGTCGTGGCAGGCAAGGTTGCAGCCGTCGCCGCAGACCCCGCCGCAGTGGACCATGTTGTGGCAGAGCAGGTCGCAGCCGTCGCCGCCCGCGCACCCCTGGTAGCAGTCGGTTCCCTGGCTGCACTCGCAGAGGGCGCCGGACGGGCAGCTGCCGCCGCCGCTGCCCCAGCAGCCGCCGGCAGCGAACACCCCGACGAACGTCAGCAAAGCGAGTGCACTTGCGGGTCTAAGTGACATAGGACCCGCATCGTAGACGAGCCGCGAAGCTCGTACTGAAAAAACGTCAGAAGTCGACGACCGCCCAGAATGCGGGCTTGGGATTGTGATTCGTGTCGAAGAGTAACGGGAAATCCTTGCGCATCGAGGCGAACTCCGACAGCCAGGTGTTGTCGTCGGCGATGCCCCAGAAGGTCACGCCCGTGATGACGCTGCGGTAATTGCGGAGCAGCGCGAAGAACTGCGCGTAGCGCTCGGCCTGCTGGTTCTTGAGCGCGTCGGTGAACGTGGCCGCCGTGTAGAACTGGTCGGACGTGTACGTGATCCCAGGGATGTAGAGCGACATGTCCAGCTCGGTCACCTGCACCTCGAGGCCCAGCGACGAGTACAGCTTGATCGCGTCCTCCAGGTGCGTGACGTCCTGGTAGTAGGCCTGGTTGGTCGGATCGGTCGAGGGCTGGATGTTGAGGTGGCACTGCATCCCGACGCCGTTGATCGGCACGCCCTGCGCCAGCAGATTCTTCAGCATGTTGTAGATGCCCTGCTGCTTGGCCGGGAGGTAGTCGTAGTAGTCGTTGTAGAAGAGCTTCGCGTTCATGTCGGCGGCGTGCGCCGCCTTGAACGCCTCGGCGATGTAGCTCTCGCCGATGATCTGGTACCACATGCTCTTCTTGTCGTCGGCCAGCGTGCCGTCGCGGAAGGTGCCGTCGTTGTTGATCGCCTCGTTGACGACGTCCCACGCGTAGACCTTGCCCTGGAAGTGCTGCATCACCTTCGTGATGTGGTTCTTCATTCGGGCGAGCAGGACGTCTTTCGTCGGCGTGCCGCCCGATCCGTTGGAGAACACCCACGACGGGTTCTGGCTGTGCCACACCAACGTGTGGCCGCGGATCTTCATCTGGTTCGTCACCGCGAAGTTCACGATCGCGTCGGCGCCCGAATAGGTGAAGGTGTTCTCGGTCGGCTCGAGCGCGTCCCACTTCATCTCGTTCTCGGGCGTCACGGACTTGAAGTGGGCCTTCAGGACCGGCGCGTGCGTCATGTACGACTGCGAGTCGACGGCCGCGCCGATCGGGAAATAGCTGGCGAACTTCGTCGCGAGCCCGGGCGGCGTGCCGCCCATCGGGTGGCCGCCGCCGCCGGTCGTGCCGTCGCTCCCGGCAGCGCCGCCGCTGCCCGTGGTGCCTGCGCCCCCGGTGGTGCCGCCTCTCCCCGTGGTGCCTGCGGTCCCCGTGGTGCCGCCTCTTCCCGTGGTGCCTGCGCTCCCCGTGGTGCCCGCGGTACCCGTGGTCCCCGCGCTCGCGCCGGCACTTCCCGTCGTTCCGGCGCCGGCGCTTCCCGTGGAGCCGGCGCTACCGGTGGTGCCGCCCGCGCCGGTGGTGCCGGCGGTCGCAGCCGAGGTCCCGGCCGATCCGCCGCCCGCGCCGCCTTCGCCGTTGCCCGCGGCGCCCGCCGCGTTCGTGCCGCCCGTGCCCGCACCGCCGGCGCCCGCACCGCCGGTGCCCGTCGTCGCGGGCGACGACGAGCACGCCCACGCCCCGACACAGAGGAGCGAGACGAGGAAACCGGGACGCGCGTTCCTGCGCATGTAACTAGCCGCGCGGCGCGCGGCTTACTTGCAGACGAACGTCGTCACGCTCGTCGCGGCGAGCGAGGCGCTGAAGGTGCCGCCGGTTGCCGTCACCGCGGTACCGGCCGCCAGGTTGGCGCTCGACGACGTCACGTTCGGCGTGCACGTGGCCGGCGCCGTCCCGCCCGCGATGGTGATCGGCACGGTGGCCGCCGCGGTGCCCTTGTTGACGGCCACCACGACGACCGTGTTGTCTGTGCCCCCGGCCTTGTAGGCCGATATCAGGAGGTTCGCGTTGGAGTTCCCGGTCACGTCCACCGCGACGTAGCCGGGGCGCACGAACTTGCTGTAGTTGCCGAGCGCGAAGTAGCGCTTGGCGACCGTCGAGGTCCCCTGGATGATGGCCAGGCCTTCGTTGTCGTTCTGGAAGTAGCTCTCGTACCACCACCAGAGCCAGGCCGACGCCTCGCCGACCGTCAGCGCGGAGTGAATCCAGCCCGCGACCGCGATGCCGTTGTTGATGTCGGTCGACGGCCCCTCTTGCGGCCAGTACCTCACGCCGGACATCTCGGTCTGCCAGACCTCCTTGTTTCGCACGCCACCGTTGACGTCCGCCGGCCACGCGAACGCAATCTGCGAGTCGTACTCGTGCACGCCGAGGATGTCGAAGGCGGCCCATGCGGTCTGATCCTTCCAGAGCCAGTGGCCGTAGTCGTAGCCGTTCCCGTCTTTGCAGGTTTGAGCGCACGCGCTCTCGCTGCCGATGGTGTTGCCGTAGCATCCGCAGTTCAGCGGATCGGAGCTGTTCGGATGGGTGGAAACCGTCGAGCCCGTGGCCGATATGTTGCTCCAGGCATGGATCCATTCTGATGCTTCGGGGGCGATGACCTTGATGCCCATCGCCTTGAGCTTCGGCCCGGCCACCTTGACGAAGTCCACCATCTGCTTGGCGGTGTACGTCGTCGTGTCGTAGTCGTCGGTGCAGGGTGGGCCCTTGGCCTTGCACGACGCGAAGTCAGACTCGTTCGCGATCGACATCGCGTAGAGTCCCTGGGCCTTCGCGAAGTTGGCGATCGTCGTCGACCATGAGTCGATGCAGTTCGCGAGCAAGTACCCACCCATCTGCGTGCTGCCGTTGCTCTTGCAGCTCGCGGGCGGGCTCCAGGTCGACCCGATGACCTTCAGCGCCGAGTTCGCGGCCTTCGCTTGCGAGATGAACTGCCCGGTCAGGCTGCCGTCCGAATTCATGCCGATGCGAAGGATGGAAAGGCCGATCGAGTCGGTTGCCGTGGTCGTGAAAAGCTTGTCCGCCGGGAAGGTCTTGCCGGTCGGCATCAGCGCCGTGTTGATGCCGAACCCCTGAATCGTCTGGTGCGTCGACGCGGTTTGCACGGTCACGCCGCCCGTGACGCCGCCCGAACCCGTCGTGCCCGAGCTGCCGGCCGTGCCGGTGGTCCCGCCGCGGCCCGCCATGCCGTTGCCGGCCATGCCCGTCGTCCCGCCGCGACCCGCCATGCCAGTGACGCCCGCCGAGCCTGTGACGCCCGCCGAGCCTGTGACGCCTGCCGAGCCGGTCACGCCTGCCGAGCCTGTCGCGCTGCCGCCCGAACCCGTCACGCCGGCCAAGCCGGTCACGCCGGCCGAGCCCGTCACGCCCGCGTTCCCGGACGTTCCCGCCTGGCCCGACGTTCCCGCTTGGCCGGACGTTCCCGCCTGGCCGGTCATTCCGCCGGAGCCCGTCGTGCCCGAAGAACCGCCCGAGCCGGTGTTGTCGCCGCCGCCTCCGCAGCCCAAGGTGAAGAGCGCGCCGGCGAAAACTAGCCTACTGATTCGTGTGTTCCCCACGTAAATCTCCTGTCGATGGCGGTAAGCGCAGCGGACGAAACTACGAACGCAGCCCGGGACGCAAGCGCAGCGGGCCCATTGGCGGTCTTATTCCCGGCAAGACCGTTAGTGATCGCGGGGCCGGCGCGGAAATACGCCGAAATGACGCTGGTTTGGTCGATAGTGAGCGCGTGACACGAATCGCCGCCCGGCCGCGCTTCGCGTGGGCTGTCGCCGCGGTGATGGCCGGCGCCACCATCGGCGTCCAGCTGAAGCGCTGTCAGTCGGAGAACCAGCGGACGTAGACGCCGTCGTTCTCGCCGCCCGCGTTGACCGTGTAGAGCAGCATGTCGGGCGTGGGGCCGGTGATCGCGTAGCTGTCGACGTGATCGGCGATCGGGATCGGCGCTTCGGCGGTCAGCGTGTTGCCGTTGCCGACGGCGCGGAAGCGCATCGTGCCGCTGATCGTCAGATCGTCGAACGTGTCCATGAACAGGACGCGCTCGTGGCCGACGGATTCCAGCAAGGTGATGTCGGTGGCAACGGGCATTGTCGCGCAGTCGGCCAGGCGCGTGTAGTGCGCTTCGAACCCGTCGTCGCCGAGGTGCGCCCACAGGATCGCGCCCGCGTCGGGCGCGAAGCTGACGGACCGGAACGCCACCGGACGCGTCGGCTCGACGACGCAGGTCGCTTTGCCGTCCGCGGTCTTCACGTACAGATCGCCCTGGTTCGTGCCGAGCCGGTTCTTGACGTAGGCGACGTGCGCGGCGCCGCTGACCGACAGCAGCACTTTCACCTGCGTGTCCAGCGTCAGCTGGCCGGTGGGCGTGGTGGGATCTGGGATCGCGACGAGCGCGCCGTCCTTGGTCAGCGCGACGACGGGCTTGCCGGTCGCCGCGCTGACATCGTAGTCGGCGACGTCGGCGTGCAGGTCGATAGGGTTCGCACCGCTCGGGAACGGCGCGCTCTGCAGCGTGCCTATGCCCGTGCCCATAGTGGCGCTCAGCCAGAACCACCGCGAGCCGTCGCGCGACACGTTCCAGTGGTCGACGTCCGACGCGATCGTCGTCTTGCTGGCGGCGTCGCCGGCGCGCTGCAGGCGCAGGGTCTGCGGGCCGGTGGCGCCGTCGCGGGTGGTCCAGGCGACGTGGTCTCCGGGCCCGGCCGGGAAGCCGAAGCCGAACGTCGGGCGGAAGCCGACGTCCTCGGCGGTGAAGATGACGACGTTGTCCGCGACGGATAGCAGCGGCTCGGTCGCACCGTCGGCTTTTCCGATCAGCAGATCGGCGAAGCCGACCGTCGGGTTCGGGTCAGCCACCGCGTCGGGGAGCAGCACGCAGACGACCGCCGTGCCTTGCGGCGCGGGCGTGCAGTAGACCGCGTCCTCTCCCGCGGCGAACGTCGCGAGCAGCCGCCCCTTCGTCATGCCGGGCCGCCAGACGTACGGCGCAAATCCCGACTGCGCGGAGAGCGGTTGATAGTAGACGAGGCTGTTCCCCTGGAAGAACGTTCCGTGCAGCACCGGGCTGGCGCTGTCGCTCTGGAGATTGGCCGTCAGCAACAGGCAGTCGCTGCTGGTCGTCGCGTCGCCGGGGCCGCACTTGACGTCCGCACCCGCCGCCACGCGCGACGCATTGAAGGCGTACAGGCTGCGCGTCTGCATGCTCGCGTCCGTGTACGTGATGAACGCGCACCAGCGATCGCCGGTCGCGCCCTCTTCGTTCGTGCACGAAGGGCCGTTGAACAGCATCCGCGCCGTGCCGCTGAACACGCGCACGCCGGTGACGAGGTTGCCGCTGGTGCCCGCGGTGCCGTCAGCGCCGTCGCCGGCCGCACCGTCGCGACCGGCCGCGCCGCCGCCGCCGCCCGACGCGCCGCCCAGGCCTCCCGCGCCCACCCCGGCACCCGCGTAATCCGCGTCGCTGCTACATGCGGCGCTAACGACGCTGCCGACCACGAGCAGCAACAACCATCGCATCGAGGGACGCTAGATCGGCACGCACACGAACGCGACGGTGACGCTTTTAATCGCGCCCGACGTGACCTGCTCGCAAAGCGACCCGTTGAGGACGATGGTCGTCATCGTGGCGTCCTTGAAGGACCAGCCGTTGGTCGGATCCATCGTGAGCTTGCTGCCGTCGCCGAACACGCCGAGACCGACCGCCGAGGTGCGGAGCGGCGCCGCGCCGATATTGAACGTACAGCTCGCCGCCTGGCCGACGATGGTGCTGAGCGCGGTGGTCAGCGCGGCCGCGTCGTTGACCTGGTAGTACGACGTCGTGCCGCCCATCTGCGGGCGGCCGCCCGCGACCGCCGTGTTGTTCAGCGCCGCCATCGCGCCCGTGTTGCCGATGCCGACCACGAACGTCGGAATGCCCATCGCCAGAGCGGCCGTGACCGCGTCGACCGTGCCCGTGGAATCGTCCGTGTTGAGGCTGTTGGCGTTGGTGGTCGGGCAATTCGGCTGGCCGTCGGTGGCGAGCAGGATGTACTTGGGGTTCGGGTCGGTGAGGCCGGTCAGGTACGTCACCGCGTTCTGGATCACCCGCCGCGTCGGCGTTCCCAGCCCGCCCGTGAACGTATTCGCCGCGAGGGCAGTGGTCACGGCGTTCGCGCCCGTCATGGCGATCGGGACGACGGGGGCGGCCGCCACCCCGCAATTCGGACCCGGTTCGTCGCCCAGGTAGTACATGCCCCAGTTCACGATCGCGTCGGTCGCCGTGACGGCGCCGTTGATGGCGGGGATCATCAGCTCCCACTTCGAGTTGGGGCCGCAGTTGCCGTTGTTGCCCATGGCGCCGGCGCACGTTTTGTCGTCGACGTCGTTGGTCATCGACAGCGACCGGTCCATGACCAGCATGATGTCGGGGGGAAGCATCTGCGCGGTCTGCGTCTTCGTCCCGCAGTTCGCGTCCAGCGTGCCCATCGCCATGCCACCACCGCCGCCGCCGCCGTCAACGATGATGACCGGCGCGCCGCCCCGGCCGGTGCTGACGGAGGTTCCCGCGCCGCCGCCGCTTCCCGACGGGTTCCCGGCGTCGCCGTTGGGTTGGCCCATGCCTTTGAAAGTGCACCCCGCCATCACGACGGTCAGGATGAATGCAGAGCGCGCGATCGACGACCCGAACATGGGAGCCTCCTTCGTGGCAACGGGGCAGGATGCTTCTTCCCCCTACAGGTAGTAGCGAAGTCTCCCAAAAATTGGTCGAAAAAAAGACGGGGGGGGCGACGATCGTGTGGAGACGGTGACTTAGGGCGGGTCGGCGCGTCCGATCCGGGAACCGGCTGGGCGTCGTTGGTGTCAGCGAGCCGATGCCTCGCTCCCGTCTGCGCGCCCCGATTT
>DATMZL010001376.1:0-2050 GCA_035607075.1 Polyangia bacterium | reverse complement strand
CTTCGCCTGCGGCCGCGCACCCGACCTGGGCCGAAGAGTTGCGCCGGCGCTATTTGCGCGGCGAGGCGACCCAGTTCGTCCTGCACGGCAACGTCTTCGACCTGGTCGAGCACGGCGGCGAGCTCCTGCCGGTTCAGGAGTACCTGACCCACCGCCTGCTGGCCGACAACAAGGACGTCATCGTCGTCTACAACGTGTCGACGGGCGGCAAGGTGGTCCGCCGCAAGGCCGACCTGGCCGGCTTCGACGAGCTGTTGCTCCAGCGCGAACGATCGAAGTTCCTGCCCGCGATGGAGCGCGTGCTGAAGACCGTGCAGAAGGTCGCGCTGATCATCGAATACGCGGAGACGGTCGCGCCGGCCGCCGATCCGGCGTTCATGAACGACGACGATCGGACGTCGGTGGTGACGCTGCACCGCTGGTCGATGGCGCCGGAGATCGAGGCGTCCGACAGCGTGGTGCTGCTGCTGGCCGAGAACCTGTCGGAGCTGCACCCGAAGCTCGTGTCGAACCCGAAGATCGCGACAGTGCGCGTGCCGATGCCCGACGAGGAGACGCGCCTCAAGGTGATCGCGTGCTGCCAGCCGAAAGCGGAGCCGGCCTACGCGCAGCGCCTGGCGACCATCACAGCCGGTCTGCGCGCCGTGCAGATCCAGGCGATCCTGCAGCCGCCCCCGCCCGCCGGCGAGTCCGATCCCGAGGAGGAAGAGCGCGCCCGCTTCATCGAGGGGTTGCTGGGCCGCAGCGCGAAGGACGTCAAGGCGCGAGCTCGTAAGCTCGCGACGCTGACGCGCGGCATGCCGCCCGATCAGGTGAAGGCGCTTGTCGCGCCCGAGGCGGCGCTCGATGGGCCAGGTGTGGATGCCGAGGAGGAGCGCCGGCAGCGCGACGAGCGCGACGAGGTCGCGCGTGTGATCGCGCGCCGCAAGCGCGAGATCATCGAACGTGAGTGTTTCGGGTTGATCGAGTTCGTCGAGGCGGGCCACGACTTCCGGGTCGTGGGCGGCATCGAGGGCGTGAAAGCCGAGCTGCAGCGGATCGCGGCGGCGATCCGGGAAGGAAACACCAGCCGCGTACCGATGGGCCTCCTGTTCACGGGACCGATGGGCGCGGGCAAGACGTTCGTCGCCGAGGCCTTCGCCAAGGAATCGGGCCTGACCGCGATCAAGCTCAAGAACTTCCGATCAAAGTGGGTCGGCGCGACCGAGGGGAACCTGGAGCGCATCCTGCACGTGGTGCAGGCGATCGGACAGGTTCTGGTCATCATCGACGAGGGCGACCGCGCGTTCGGCAGCGGCACCGACGGCGAAGGCGACGGTGGCACGTCGTCGCGGGTGATCGCGCGGATCAAGGAGTTCATGTCCGACACGGACAACCGTGGGCGGATCCTGTTCATCCTGATGACGAACCGCCCGGACAAGCTGGACCTGGACATCAAGCGGGCCGGGCGGCTCGACAAGAAGATCCCCCTCCTCTACGCGCAGACGGCCGAAGAGGTCGAGGCGGTCGTGAACGCGCAGATGCGCAAGCACCGGCTGCAGTCACAGCTCGCGTTCCCGGCGGATCGCGCCGCCGTGTCGGAGCGGATCGTGGGAATGTCGAACGCGGACTTCGAGGCGATCGTGCTGCTGGCGGCGGAGATCGCGGCCGGGCGCGACGCCGGCGCCGAGACCGTCAACGTCGGCCGCGACGACATGGTGCAGGCGATCGCCGACTATCTGCCGTCGCGCGACGTCAAGATGCTGGAATTCATGGAGCTGCTTGCCGTGTTCGAAGCTTCCAACCGAAAGATGCTGCCCAAGAAGTACGAAACCATGAGCGCCGACGAGCTGCAGGCGCGACTGGAGATCCTGCGGCTCGAGTGTGGCAACCGGAGGTGACAATGGACTTCTTCCCGAACATCGACGTCAGCGCGCTTGAAGCAGAGGCCATCGCGCGGGGCCTGTACGCCGTCGCGCTTGTCGACGGCATCCACGAGCGCGAGCTGGCGCTGATCTCCGACTTCTACCAGGGTGCGGCGGCGGACGAGTCGCCGGACGCGATGGTCTCG
>DATMZL010000759.1:0-5490 GCA_035607075.1 Polyangia bacterium | reverse complement strand
GCTGGGCAGTGGCGACCTGGACCGACATCACGCCCCTCGCGAGTGACGTGGAGGCGTCCCGTGCCTCGGCAGATCCGGCAGCGTACGCGACGCCTCGCGGGCAACGCAGGCGTCTCCTCTTCAGGTTCGTCGTCGTAGGGCGGCTTCGGCTCTCGCAGCGACGATCGCATGGCGACTTATCGCCGCCGTCGCGATCGGGTTGCGTGTACGCTCGCGAACGTCGCAGCGATGCCGCGAGCCATGCCCGCCCTTCAAGACATCGTCGTCGATCGGCCTCAGCTGCTACTGGTCGGCATCAATCCCGGCTTGCGCTCGGGCGCGCTCGGGCACCACTTCGCGGGACGCGGCAACCCGTTCTGGCGGCTTCTGCACGCCGCGCGGTTGACCCCGGTGCTGCTCGACTACGCCGAGGATCGGCGGCTGGCCGAGTTCGGGATCGCGCTGACCAACCTCTGCCCGCGGGCGACGCGTACCGCGGCGGAGCTGACGCGCGCGGAGATCGCCCGCGGCCGTACCGCCCTCGCGCGCAAGATCGCGCGCTGGCGTCCGGCGATCGTCGCCTTCGTGGGCGTCAGCCTGTACCAGATGTTCTTCGCTCGCCCTGCCGGCGGACCGGGCGCGAAGCCCGACATGATCGCCGGCGCGCGCGTCTTCGTCGTGCCGAATCCGAGCGGCCTCAACGCCAGCTATCCAGGCTTCGCCCACAAGCTCGTCTGGTTCAAGAAGCTCCGCACGTTCCTGCGTAGCTGATCGCCGCGCTGGCACCGGGATTGCTCCCGTCTGCGCGCATGTCACCAACACGCGCGGCGCTGATCACGCTCACGTCCCTCGTATGCGGTTGCGGCACGGTCGTCAGCTACACGCCGCTGCAGGACAACGCGTACATCGTCGGTTCTCGGCCGGCCGAATCGGTCGACGTCTTTCTCACCGCACCACCGACCCGCCCCCATCGAGATGTTGGCCTGCTCGAAGCCAAACAGGAGAGCGAGTGGAGCGCGGACGAGACGAAGGAGATGCTCGTCGAGCTTCGCAAGGAAGCCGCTCACCACGGCTGTGACGCGATCTTCGTCAAGAGCGTCGGCTCGGACGCGCAATCGAGCCCGCTCGCCTCCGGCACCTGGGCCGTCAAGGCGATCACAGCGACGTGCATCCGTTACACAGCGGCTGACACCGCCGTGTCTCAGGCGCCCGCGCCTAAGAAGGACTGATCAGAACGCGAACGCGACGCCCACGTTCCCGTCGAGGTGGAACGTGAAGTCGGGGAACGCCAGCACCGAGTTCGCCTGCACCACGATCGACGCGCGGTCGGTGATGTCGTACATCGCGCCGCCGCCCGGACCGAGCAGCACCCACCCCGCCCCGATCGTGTCGACGCAGGTCGCGTTCCGATTCGGCCCGCAGTTGGGCAGCACGCGGCGGCTGTAGCTGACGACGTGGCGGATGGTCCCGACGCCCGCCGCCAGCGAGAAGAACGGGTGAAACTTCCCTTCGCCGTACTTCCAGGTTGCCTTGCCGAAACCCGCGAACGCGTAGTTCGCCGTCTTGCAGACGCCGTTCGGGCACTTCATCGGGCTCGTCTCGTAGATGTCGGTCGTCCCGGTGATGTATTCGTAGCGGATCTGGACGGACAACATCAGCGACGAGTTCAACCAGTAGCCGACCTCGGGCGCGAACTGCCCGAGACCTGCCATCGCGAACCCCGCCGGATCGATCGGGATGTCGGCGTTCGTGTCGCCGTTGCCCGACGCCCAGCCGATGCCCGATCCCGCCATCAGCCCGACGAAGATCCGGCGATCCGGCGCCTCGTTGTTTTCCTCGTCCTCGTCTTCGTCTTCGTCCTCGCCACCGTGGTGGCTGATGCCGACGCCCAGCAGGTGGATGACCAGCGGGTTGTCGACCGAACCGCGCGCCGCGACGGGCGCGCCGTCCGCGTCCTCGGCCTCGATGTAGTACGCGACGGTTCCGCCCGACGTCGCACTGGTCGGGATCTCGGCCCCGTAACGGCCGTCCGCGACTTCCTTCATCTCGCGGCCGAGGAACTCGGACGCGCCCTCGGGCCGGTACGCGAGGATCATCTTCTCGAAATTCAGATCCTTCGACACGCCGACGGTGACGGAGATGGCGCTGCCCTGCTTGCCCTCGGACACCGCCTCGTGAACCAGGCCGCTCCCGGAAACATCCGGCTCGGAGGGTGCCGGCGGCGGCGTCGCCGGTTTCGGCGGCTCCGGCGGCGGCGGCGTGGCCGGCGTCGGGGGCGGAGGCGGTCCCCCGGCACCCTTCGCCTCGTTGAAGGCGTCCGTCAGCTCCGGCGTGATCAGCGCTTTGGTCAGGCCGATGTCGCTCTGGATCTCGATCGCCTTCTTGAACTGCTTGATGCCGAGATCGCGCTGCTTGAACCCGACGATGGCGACGATCCCGAAGTGGATGTGCGTGCGCGCCGCGATCGGGTGCTTCTCCAGGCCCGCGGCCGACGCCATGTCCAGCGCCTGCTTCAGGATCTTGCGCGCGTCTTCGTACTTCTTCGCCTGGTAGGCGGTGACCGCGTCGCGGTTCATCTGCGTGATCTGGTCGACCGCTTCGTCCGGATCGGGCGCCGCCTCGGCCCCGGCGCGCAGGGGGGCCAGAAACACGGCGGCGAGCGCGGTGACGCGAAACAGCGCCTGGACGGGGTGCCTCATGCGGTGCTTGCCTCGAACTGTGGAAAAAGGGCTCGGGGGAGGGGTCTCAAGCGGGGAGAGCCACCACTTCTATCATGGATTCCCCGAAAATTATTCGGGACTTCTGTGTGTTCCGCGCTGCCGCGGTTTAGCTATCGCGAATGCCCTCACAGGTCGGGGGCGATCACTATTTTTTCGGGGTCCATCTGGCGGGGTTCGTAGAAGTGGTTACGTCTCGTCCTTGCTGTTTCCAACAACCGCTTCCTGGAACGAGGACATCCACCATGAACCACCCAGACGACCTGCTCACCCCGAGCGACGCAGCGCGTGTGCTCGGACTTTCAGCGGACTCCGTCCGCGTCCTTTCTGACAACGGGCGCTTGCCGTCGATGCGGACGGTGAGCGGGCGCCGGCTTTTCCGGCGTTCCGACGTGGATCGCTTGGCGATTCAACGTTCGCAGACCATCACCTCCGCACACGGGGGAGCGACAGCGGCCTATCCGGAGGATTGAGCCTTGGATCCTGCGCGGGAGAACAAGGCTCAACCGAAACCCACGCCGCCATCGAAGACCCGACCGGGCCCCAAACGGGCGCGGAATGGGTCGTCTCATGGCGGCGCTCTCGACCGCTTGCTCGCGGCATTGCGGGCAGCGCGGCAAGGGGACTTCTCTGTCCGCTTGCATTTCGAGGCGAACGCCGGACGGGGAAAGAACGGACAGGCGCGGAACGGAACCGCCAAGAACGGGACCGGTCACGGAGACGGTGACGTCGACCCGGAGGTGATGCGCGCCATCGCCGCCGAGTTCAACGCGATGGTCTCGCTCAACGAGACGCTCGCCGGCGAGATGGTGCGCGTCGAGCGCGTCGTCGGCCGCGAGGGCCGCATGACCGAGCGCGTGCCGCTGCGCGAGATGAACGGCGGCTGGGCCGCCAGCGTCGGCTCGATCAACGCGCTGATCGGCGACCTTGTGCAGCCGACCACCGAGGTCGCGCGCGTCATCAGCGCCGTCGCGGAGGGCGACTTCACGCAGAAGATGGCGCTGGAGATCGAAGGGCAGCAGGTCAAGGGCGAGTTCCTGCGCATCGGAACGACCGTCAACGGCATGGTCGATCAGCTGTCGTCATTCGCCGCCGAGGTCACGCGCGTCGCGAAGGAGGTCGGCACCGACGGAAAGCTCGGTGGCCAGGCCGACGTGCCCGAGGCCGCCGGCATCTGGCGAGACCTCACCGACAACGTCAACCTGCTGGCGAACAACCTGACCGCGCAGGTCCGCAACATCGCCGAGGTGACGACCGCCGTCGCGCGCGGCGACTTGTCGAAGAAGATCACCGTCGACGCGAAGGGCGAGGTGCTGGAGGTCAAGAACACCGTCAACACGATGGTCGATCAGCTGAACAGCTTCGCGGCCGAGGTCACGCGCGTCGCGAAGGAGGTCGGCACCGAGGGCAAGCTGGGCGGCCAGGCGCAGGTGCCGGGCGTCAGCGGGACCTGGAAGGACCTGACCGACAACGTCAACTTCATGGCCTCGAACCTGACCGCGCAGGTGCGCGGCATCGTCAAGGTCGTCACCGCCGTCGCGAACGGCGACCTCACGCAGAAGCTGATCGGCGTCGAGGCGAAGGGCGAGATCGCCGCGCTGGCCGACACGCTGAACAGCATGACCAAGACGCTGGGCATCTTCGCCGAGCAGGTCACGTCGGTGGCCCGCACCGTCGGCGTCGAGGGCAAGCTGGGCGCGCAGGCCGAGGTGCCGGGCGTCGCGGGAACGTGGAAGGACCTGACCGACAACGTCAACCTGCTGGCCAACAACCTGACCGCGCAGGTCCGCAACATCGCCGAGGTCACGACCGCGGTCGCGACCGGCGACCTGTCGAAGAAGATCACCGTCGACGTCAAGGGAGAGATCCTCGAGCTCAAGATCACCATCAACACGATGGTCGATCAGCTGCGCGCTTTCGCGGGCGAGGTCACGCGCGTCGCGAAGGAGGTCGGCACCGAGGGCAAGCTGGGCGGCCAGGCCGACGTGAAAGGCGTCAGCGGCACCTGGAAGGACCTCACCGACAACGTCAACGTGCTGGCGGGCAACCTGACCGATCAGGTGCGCAACATCGCCAAGGTCACGACCGCGGTCGCGAACGGCGACCTGTCCCAGAAGATCACGGTGTCGGTGAAGGGCGAGGTGCTTGAACTGAAAAACACCATCAACACGATGGTCGATCAGCTGCGCGCGTTCGCCAGCGAGGTCACGCGCGTCGCGCGCGAGGTCGGCACCGAGGGCAAGCTGGGCGGCCAGGCGCAGGTGCCGGGCGTCAGCGGCACCTGGAAGGACCTGACCGACAACGTCAACCTGCTGGCCGGCAACCTGACCGACCAGGTGCGAAACATCGCCAAGGTGACGACGGCGATCGCGAACGGCGACCTGTCGCAGAAGATCACCGTCGACGCGCAGGGCGAGATCCTGGAACTCAAGAACACCGTCAACACCATGGTCGACCAGCTGTCCTCGTTCGCCGACGAGATCACCCGTGTGGGCCGCGAGGTCGGCATCGAAGGAAAGCTCGGCGGTCAGGCCCAGGTCCGTGGCGTCGCCGGTACGTGGCGCGACCTGACCGAAAACGTCAACCAGTTGGCCGCGACCCTGACCACCCAATTACGGGCGATCGCCAACGTGTCGACCGCGGTGACCCGCGGTGACCTGACCCAGCGAATCGCGGTCGAGGCGCAGGGTGAGGTCGCCGAGCTGAAGGACAACATCAACCAGATGATCGCGAACCTCCGTGAGACGACGGAGAAGAACGCGCAGACCGACTGGCTGCGTAGCAACCTCGCGCG